>JAULXU010000267.1:0-6287 GCA_032118285.1 Ilumatobacteraceae bacterium | reverse complement strand
GCCCCCACCTCCTGGGAGAAGCCGAACGCGGCATTGAGAACGACGATCAGGCCGATCGCCGCCGCCTCGACCGTCTCGCCGATCGCTGCCGAGACGAGTGCCGCTGCAACGAGCAGGCCGACGAGAGGCTCGATCAGCTGCCGGGCGGCGATGTCGCGCGACGAGGTGACCCGATCGAGATCCTCGAAGCGCACGAGAAATCTTCCACCCCGTGCCCGCATCGACTCGTGGGCGACGACGGCCGTACGCAGATTCCCCAGGTGCAGGTCGCCCGTGGGCGAGGGCGCGAAACGTCCCGTGACCACGCTCCTACGCTATGACCCCAGCCATGGCCATCCCACGAATGCCCGACCGCCGCGAGCGAATGGCCCTGATCCTGGAGCGTGACGGGCCGTGGTGCGTGTGGTGTTCCGCGCCACTGGACGCACGTCTCAACCGGCCGACGACAGAACATCTGGTCCCCCGCATCAAGGGAGGCCCGAGTTGGTTGGAGAACGAAGTGGCCGCATGCAGACGCTGCAACGGCGAACGCGGACACCAATCCGTGGCCGGATGGTTGCAGGACAGCCGGGGACTCGGGCGCTCTCCCCGGCTCGAGGTGCTCATCGCCGCACTCGAGCGCCTGCACATGGCCATTGCCGAGAGGGGCGGACAGCGACGGGCGCGGCCCTACATCACCTCCCAACTGCGGCGACTCCGGCGCATGTGATCACGGGTCCCCGGGAACCGTGGCAGGCTCTCTGCATGCGTCGTCCGTCTTCTGCTGCACTCTTTTCCCTGGTGGCCACGCTCGTCGTGCTCCCCGCATGCGGAACCGGAGACGACGCCACCGACACCACGGTGCCCCCCGTGTCCACCACTGCACCCGCACCGCAGATTCCGGCCAACGCCATGTTCCCCGCACCGGGCACGGTCTACGAGACACCGGAAGCAGCCGCCCGCGCCTTTGTGGAGGAGGTCATGGGCGTTCCCGCTCGTCTCGGAGATTTCATGGCGGGTGACTCGCTCAGCGGGGAAATCGAGATGGGTGTCGAGGGAGCGTCGGCCGATGTGGTCCGAGGCACGATCCTCCTGCGCCGCGCCGGACCAGGGGCTCCGTGGTTCGTCATCGGTGTCGTGAACGAGCACGCCACGATCGCCTCCCCCGAGGCCGGGTCGGTGGTGCCGGCAGGTTCGGTCACCGTCACCGGTGTCGCACGCGGCTTCGAGGGACTGGTGCACGTCTTCGCCGTGCTCGCCGACGATCCGGGAACGATCGTGGCCGAGGCACGCACCCAGGCCGGTGCGATGGAGGAATCTCTCCCCTATTCGGTGGAGCTCGATCTGTCGGGTCTCGCGCCGGGGGACCGGGTCATCCTCGTCGTGCACGGGGGCGTGGGCCTCGAGACCGACCCGGGAGACACGGGCGCCCTCGGCATCGTCATCGCCTGACACCCCGCCCCGCCGGGGCTCAGCGGATGATCGTGTCATGGATCCGGGATGGGCAAACGGGACGCGGCGACGGGAGCCAACGGAGCGACGGCAGTCGCGGGGAGGGCCATGGAAATCAGCCACAGGGCGGAACAGGGTCTGGCCTCGTCGTGGAACTGGCCACTCACCGTTCAGCGGGCACGAACGTGGTGCGGCGCGACGTCCTCAGCCGCGCGACCGGATTGACGTCCGCCACCATGGACGAAGTGCTGCGCGGACTGTGTCGCGCCTCTCGGCACCATGGCGGGACCCGCCCCGGGTCCACCGTGAATCAGTGGTGCGCGAGGGGGGACTTGAACCCCCACGTCCTTTCGAACACTGGCACCTGAAGCCAGCGCGTCTGCCATTTCGCCACTCGCGCGAGTGGAACGTGAACGCTAGCCCCGCGCGGGGAGGGCCCCAACCCCTCCCGAACCCCCATCAGGTCCGCTTGTCCATCAATGAGGTCAGATAGGCGCCGTAGGAATTGCCGGCGAACTCGTCGGCCAGACGGCCAAGCATCCCGTCATCGATCCAGCCGTTGCGCCACGCGACCTCCTCCACGCAGCCGATCTTGGTGCCCTCGCGCCTCTCGATGTCTCTCACCCAGATGCCCGCCTCCAACAGGGATTCGAAAGTGCCGGCGTCGAACCACGTCGTTCCCTCGGGGAACATCCGCACGGAGAGCCTGCCGCGGCGCAAGTACTCGCTGTTCACCGAGGTGATCTCCAGCTCGCCGCGCTCGCTCGGCACGGCCACCCTGGCGATCCCGACGGCATCGCCGTCGTAGAAATACAGACCCGGCACCGCGTAGGGCGACCTCGGTCGCACCGGTTTTTCCTCGATCGAAATGACGCGTCCGTCGGCAGTGAACTCGACGACTCCGTAGTCGCCGGGATTCCGAACGGGATGGGCGAAGATCGTCGCACCCAATGAGGAGTCGATCGAGCGCAGGAACCCGCCGAGTCCGTCCCCGTGGAAGACGTTGTCCCCGAGGATGAGTGCCACGGGTTCTCCGGCGATGAATGGCCCGCCGATGAGAAGGGCCTGGGCGAGACCCTCGGGTCTGTCCTGCATGGCGAACGAGATCGACATCCCCCACCGGCTGCCGTCCCCGAGCACGGATCGGAAGGCCGCAGTGTCTGTCGGGGTCGTGATCACCAGCACGTCTCGGATGCCGGCGGACATGAGGACTGCGAGCGGGTAATAGACGAGGGGCTTGTCGTGGATCGGCAGAAGCTGCTTGCTCACGCCCCGCGTCACCGGCCACAGACGCGATCCCGTTCCGCCGGCCAGAACGATGCCCCTCACCCGCGCGAGCCTAACCATCGGCATGTTTCGGTGTGCCGTAGCCTCGCTCATCATGCGGTACTTCGTGACGGGCGGAGCGGGCTTCATCGGCTCGCACCACGTGCGCGGACTTCTCGATGGTCGATGGGGATCCGACGTCTCGCACGTCACCGTTCTCGACGCCTTCACCTATGCAGGCAACCCCGACAACCTCCGGTCGGTGATCGGCGATCCCCGCCTCGACGTGGTCGAGGGCGACATACTGGACGGCGATCTGGCGGAGAGGATCCTCCCCGGTCACGACGTGGTGGTGCACTTCGCCGCCGAGAGCCATGTGGACCGCTCCATCGGAGCGGGTTCGGAGTTCGTGTCGACGAACATCCTCGGCACCCAGCGCATGCTGGAGTCGGCACTCGTGGCCGACGTCCCCGTGTTCATCCATGTCTCGACCGACGAGGTGTACGGATCGCTCGACGAGGGCAGTTGGGACGAGAATGAGCCCGTCTCGCCGAACAATCCTTATGCGGCCAGCAAGGCGGGGTCGGACCTCCTGGCGCTGGCGTGGCACCGCATCCACGGGGCGGACGTGCGGGTGACCAGGAGCTCGAACAATTTCGGCACCCATCAGCACCCGGAGAAGCTCATCCCGCGCTTCGTCACCAACCTGCTCGAGGGGCTCGACGTGCCCGTCTACGGCGACGGTCTCCACAGGCGCGACTGGCTGCACGTCGACGACCACTGCCGCGCCATCGATCTCGTCACTTCGCGCGGTCGCGCGGGAGAGGTGTACAACATCGGCGGCGGCACGGAATTGAGCAACCTCGAGGTCACCCGAATGATCCTGGGACTGCTCGGCGAGGACGAGAACCGCATCCGTCATGTCGCGGACAGACCCGGGCACGACCGTCGATACAGCGTCGACTGCTCGAAGATCTCCGGCGAACTCGGATACGCGCCTCGTGAGACCCTCGCCGACTCACTCCCATCGGTGGTCGAGTGGTACCGCGCCCACCCCGACTGGTGGCGGCCCCTGAGGGACGCTCGTCGCTGACGACACGGTTCGGCCTCGGAGTCGACGCCGCCGAGGTCACCCTCATGGCTCGGCCGGTCGCGGTCGAGGGCGGACCCGCCGTCGAAAGCCAACTCGCGGCGGGACACCTGTGCCGCGATTAGCCTTGACCGCCATGGCCCGGGGATCGCTCGAGAAGACGGTGGAAGGCGCCGTGGACGGCTTCTTCTCCCGCATCTTTCGCGGCGAGGTGAAGCCACTGCACATCGGTCGCCGGCTCATCCAGCTCATCGACGGGGAACGGGGAATCGACGCCAACGGGAGGCGCGTGGTCCCCAACACCTACGTGGTCGAGCTGAGCGCGGCCGACCGCGAGGCGTTCGCCCGGGAGGAGCTCGAGATGTCCCTGCTCCAGGAACTCACCGTGGCCGTGCGCGAATACATCGCCCAGGAGGGCTACGTGGTCGAGGGAAAGCCGCGGGTCTCGCTGCGCACCGAACCCGACCTGCGCAAGGGCCGCTTCCGCGTCGAGGCGCGCCACACCCGCCAGGAACCCTCGATCGCCACCCTCCCGCCGTTGCCCGAGGTGGCCGTCACCACGCCGCCCGGTGGCGAACGTCCGCCTTCGGTTCTCACGCTCCCCGGGGGCCAGCGCGTCGAACTGCGTGACGGCGAGTACGTCATCGGCCGTCACCTGCAGAGCGACATCGTGATCGACGACTCGAACGTCAGCCGACGCCACGCCCGCCTCGTGTGCGCGCGCGGGGGCGTGCTGATCAACGACATGGGTTCCACGAACGGGACCAAGATCAACGGGGTTCTGGTGTCGGGCGACCAGCTGCTCCAGCACGGGGACGTCATCAACCTCGGCACCGTCCAGCTCCGATTCGAGGCCACCTGAACGGCGTCCGCGGGACCCTCCCCGGCGCGTCGGGAAACATCGAGTGACCATGACCGATCAGATTCTCAACCTGCTGAAGCTCTGTCTCCTCGCCCTCATCTATCTCTTCTTCGCCCGCGTGCTGTGGAGCGTGTGGAGCGAGGTGCGCACACCCGTCACCACCGCCGGCGGCGGCGGGGAACGTACCGGCATCTTCGGTGGCCGACGCGCACCGCGCGCTGCCGGTCGCACGATGCTCATGTTCCTCGAGCCGCGTCGGATGCGCGGAACATCGCACGTGCTCGCCGACGTCCTCACCCTCGGTCGCGCGGACGACAACGACGTGGTCCTGGACGCGGACACGTTCATCTCCTCGCACCACGCGCGCGTCGAGATGCGCCCGTCCGGTCCGTGGCTCGTCGACCTCGGATCGACGAATGGCAGCTACGTCAACGGTCAGCGCGTCACCGGGGAGAAGTCGCTCCGGCGGGGTGACCGCGTCCAGGTCGGCTCGACGGTGATGGAGGTGCGCGCGTGAAGATGCGCTGGGGTGCCTCCACCGATGCCGGAATGGTGCGGGCGCAGAACGAGGACTCCTACTCGGCAGAGAACGGCATCTTCGTCGTCGCCGACGGCATGGGCGGCCACAACGCCGGCGAGGTGGCGAGCGCACTCGCCGTCACCACGGTGAAGGTCGGCGCACGCACGGGCCTGAAGGACGCTTCCGAGTTCCGCGAACTGGTGCAACAGGCGAACACGGCGATCTACACGGCCAGTCTCGACGATTCGGCCCAGCGCGGTATGGGCACCACGCTGGCCGCCGCGACGGTCCTGCGGGGCGAGACCCCCGTGATGATGGTGGCCAACGTCGGCGATTCCCGGGTCTACCTCCATCGCGACGGCCGACTGACGCGCATCTCCGTCGACCATTCCTACGTCCAGGAGCTGGTGAACGAGGGTGTCCTCACCGCCGAGGAGGCGCGGGTGCACCCCCGACGCAACATCGTCACCCGCGCGCTCGGCATCGACCGTCACGTCGCCGTGGACGTCTTCCTCCAGGAGGTGAGAACCGGCGACCGCCTGTTGCTGTGCTCGGACGGGCTCGTCGACGAGGTGAGCGACGCCCAGATCCAGGCCCTGGTGACCCGTCACAGCGACCCCCAGGAACTGGCCGAGGTGCTCGTCATGGTCGCCAACTCGAACGGCGGCCACGACAACACCACCGTGATCGTGGTGGACATCCTCGACGACATCAGCGAACCGGTCGACCGTCCCGAACCGGACCACACTTCGCCCCTCGAGCAGCTGGCAGATGCGACCCGGCGCCGTTGGCGTCGCATACCCGTGGGAGCCGCCCTTTTCTGGGCCCTCGTCGTGACGGTCGTGCTCTCGGGGGTGACACTCACGGGCGTGTATGCGCGCAGCGGATGGTTCATCGGATTCGACGAGAACGACCGCGTGGCCATCTACAGGGGCCGCCCGGGCGGCGTGCTGTGGTTCGAGCCCACCATCGACACCGTGACCGACCTGGCGGGTGAAGTGCTGCCGGAGGACATCATGCGTGACGTCGCTCTCAACCGGACGTTCTCCTCGCCCGGCCAGGCACGCACGTATCTCGACTTCGTGGAGATCGCCATCGTGGGCACCACCACGACGACG
>JAULXU010000266.1:0-2332 GCA_032118285.1 Ilumatobacteraceae bacterium | reverse complement strand
GAGGCTCGACGAGGCGGCCGAAAACCCGAGGACATCGGCGGACAGTCGGCGGGCGGCGGTCTCGAAGCTCAACCGTGTGCGCGTGCTGTCCTCGAAGAAAACCGACGCCACCGTGCGACCGTCCAGGTCGTCGCACAACGCCGGCCGACCCCGTTCGTCCCGGGCGATGGCACGGGTACGGGAGAGGATCGCGAGGATGTCCTCCCGCTCCATCTCGGTCGTGGAAAGGAGATGCTTCATGGGTCGCACCTGCGCAGCAGGACACCCGACGGCCCCACTTCCACCTCGTCGGTCGGGTGGGTGGGGAGGTTGCGGCCGACATGATCCGGTCTGATCGGAAGTTCACGATGTCCGCGGTCAATCATGACGGCGAGACGTACCGCGCGGGGCCGACCGTGGGCGTTCAGTGCCTCCAGAGCCGCCCTCACGGTCCGACCGGTCTGGAGCACGTCGTCCACGAGCACCACCACGCGATCGGTGAGATCGACGGGAATCTCGGTGGGCCAAGACGCCGACATTGGCCGGACGGCGGCGTCGTCGCGAAAGGGGGAGACGTCCACCACTCCCACCGGCACGGGGCTCCCGCCAGGAATCTCCCCGAGCATCGCGGCGATGCGGGCGGCGAGCCACGACCCGCCGCTCTGCAGTCCCACGATCACCAGATCGTCGGGCTCGTCGCCTCTTTCGATGATTTCGTGGGCAATCCGCACGACGGCGCGGTCTATGTCGTCCCGCCCGAGGATCTCGGAAGCGCTCAACTCCATCGCGGGCCCCGAGTCCGGCGCATGAAAAAGGCACCGACGCGTGCGCGCGGGTGCCTCGACTGTGCCGTCATGTGATGTCCTCCGTTCGGGCCTCACGGGACCCGCTTCACGGTCGTGGACACCTTACACCGGGGGGCGCCTTCCGATGCACCTCAGTGGGGCGATTCGTCAGGGAACTCCTGCCTCCGCTCCCGGGTTGGTCTCTCCCCGGCGCACGTAGACGATCCAGTATTCGTTGGATGTCAGCTCCTGGAATGCATCCCGTTCCCGCGCCCAGTCCACTGACAGCGTCTCGCCGAGGAAGCGCGGAAGCACGACATACTCCACGCGATCCGCCGCCGGCAGGCGCGTGCCCTCGAGTTCCGTTCCGACCCCGTAGTACACGGCCCGGAACGGATTGGGGAAGAAGTAGACCTCGCGGCGATGGGCGAGGTGCGTGACCAGGGGGTCGTAGACGCTGATGACGGCATCATCGGGCACCGCACGAATGATGTCCCGGGCCGATTGAGCCACGGGATTCCCCCCCGACCACACCTGCCTGGGCTCGGCCGCCAGGGTGTGCTGGCCCCAGAGATGGGAAGTCAGGAGCGACGTCACCGCGACCGTCCCCAGCACGACGGCCCGAGCGTTGTCCCGAAATCGTCCTGCCCCGTGGATGACAGCGAGGATGAGTGGGGGCACCGCGATCAGCGAGTAGTGGTATTGGATGCTGTGTTGATACCAGAAGGTGCTCAGCACGTTGGAAGCCACCACCGGGACGGCAATGGCGGCGATCCAGGGCGAGAGGACGAACAGACCGGCAAACGGTGCGACCATCTGCCAGAGATACAGGGGCCTGTCCTCGCTCCCGAGGTACGAGAGCACGGCCCCGGGATCGGTGAACGTGGCTCTGATCAGACCCCATGGCCCCCCGAAGGGAATGCGCCACGTGTTGCGTGTCGGCACTCCGATAAGCGGGCGCATGAGCAGGTACATGCCGGCGAGCGCGGCCGCGATGGACCCGAAGGTCGTCGCCCATCCACGAAGACGGTCCCGTCGCAGTGCGACCCACACGCCGAGAGGAGCGACGAGAAGAACCGTGTCCTCCTTCACGAGGAGCACCAGGAGCACCGCAACCGCGTACAGACGCCAGCGTCGTTCCAGGGCGGCGAACATGGCCAGGGGAACGAGCAGACCGAGATAACCGTCGGGGTGGAAATTCTCCATGTTCGTGCCGTTCACGGCCGGATTGGCGAGCCAGGCGATGGCCGCCAGAACCCCGAAGGCACCGTGCCCGAGACGACGTCGGGCGTAAAAATAGAACGGCAGGGCCCCGGCCGCCACGGCGACCGCCTGTGACACGAGCAGGGTCGCGGTTCCCGGCACGAGCCAGTACACGGGCACCAGTTTCCAGTCCGTGGCGGGCACCAGCCCGAGAAACGCCCGCTCTTCAAACGGCATCTTCAGCCAGAGCAGGAGAAACCCCGCCTCCGCACCGACGGTCGTGGCGGCGATGAGTTCGCCCGACCCGACGATCGAACTGGCGAGGATGATCCCCGGCCCGAGGTAGGCGAGGGAGTCGCGGAGCG
>JAULXU010000265.1:0-6874 GCA_032118285.1 Ilumatobacteraceae bacterium | reverse complement strand
CTCGCGCGTCAGGGACTCCATGGTGTTGCCGGCGAACGCCTCGAGCTGCTCGGCCAGTCCGGCCAGGGCCTCCGCCATCGCCACCGCCACGGTTCCTGCGTCCAGCAGCGTCCCCTGGGCCACGACGGTGCCGTCGGGCCTCTCCTCGACGATCTCACAGGGATACGTCTCGACGATCCACGATGCCTCCGGCCGGACCTCGAGCGTGGCCCTCGTGCGTCCCTCGGCGTCGGAGAACCAATCGGGGACCGACGGAGCCTCGGCGACCACGGCCACGTGTTCCCCCGTCCCCTCCACCGATCGGATGCGATCGACGCGGAAATGACGCACGGCCTCGCGCAGGCCGTCCTCGGCGGTGACGTACCAGTGGCCACGGTCAGCAAAGACCGTGCGCACGGCGATGCTCCGCTCGGTGACTTCGTTGCGGCCCGGCGTCCAGTACGTGATGCGAAGCCGCTCGCCCGACTCGGCCGCCGCCGTGATCGCCGCGAGATGCTCGGGTGTCTCGGTGTCGACGGCCACCACACTGTCGCCCATCACCTTGGCGATCTTGGCGAGTGCGCTCTTGAGCGGTCTCGAGGCCCGGAACCCCGGAAGGTCGCGGGCGGCGGCGGCCAGAAGGGACAGACCGAAGGCCTCGGAGGCGCTCATGTCGAGGCGCCGGTCGAACATCTGCATGTGACCCACGTGGATGATCCCGTCCTCGACCCAGAGATCGGTCAGCTCGGCCGGCGAATACGGCGGCACCCCGCACATCGAGGCAAGCTCGAGGTCGGCGATGAGGGCCTCCTCGGACATGCCGAACTGGCGGGCCATCTCGGCCACCGCAACCTCGTCGCGTCCGGCGAGCCACGGCAGCATCACGAGCAGCCCGCGCACCCGCTCCGCGTTCCCGCGCGGACCTCTCCTGCGCCTGCCCGGGTTGTTCGCCGGGCTCATCGGCCGCCCCCCATCCGCTCCAGTTCGGCCACGACGTCGGCCCGCACCGCGTCGGGTCCCAGCACCTCGGCGCGATCGACCATGGCAAAAAGCCAGGAATAGAACGCAATGCGGTTCCCGCACGGCACCTCGACCTCCACCCCACCGTCGGGAAGAGCCGCCCTCACCGACTCCTCGCCCAGTTCGCGCACGACCCCGGGTGCCAGGCGGGGATCGATGCGCACCACGGCGGACTCGGAGGTCCCTCCCGGGAAATGCTTGGGGTCGCGCACCACGGCGTCGGACAACGAGAAATCGGGCGGCCGCTCGAACGCTCCGGCCTCCCCGAGTCGCACCCCTCCCTCGATGCGATCGACGCGGAACGAGACCTGCTGGTCCCGGCCGGTGTCGTGGGCGACGAGGTACCAGAAGCCGCCGCGGGCGAGCAGACCCCGCGGGTGGACCGTTCGGCTCTTGCCGTTGTAGTCGAAATGGGCGGGACGCCGTTCGACCACGGCACGGTTCAGTTCCGGCAGCACTGCGGTGTCGGCGACGACACGGGCGGTGACCGGTGCGCCGTTGTCCACGACCTCGCCACCCATCCACTGCACGGCACTCTTGCCCCAGCTCGTGCCGATCTGCACCATGGCGGCGGCCTCCTGCAAGGCAGCCATCTCGTCCCCGGTCAGTCCGAGGTTCACCCGGCGGTAACCGGACCTGTCGATGGAGTACGCCGTTTTCCCCGCATCGGCCCCCGAGAGCACCTGCGTGGTGATCGGCATTCCCAGTTCGCGCAGCAACGCCTTGTCACGCTCGAAATTCGTGCGCGTCCCCTCCGACATCGGTCCGTAGTAGTACGACATCTCGTTGACGATCTTCTCCAGCGTCAGAGGACGAGTCGATTCGGAGAGGAGCGCCACGAGGCTCAGGATCCTCTCCACGGAGTTGATGTTCTTCTGGCGGGACGGCTCGGGCATGGTCGGCAGGATAGGTCCCGCGGCATCGATCCGTCGCGGCGTTTCCCGTGGCATCGGTTGTTCGCCGCCACGTCACGTCCGAAGACGAGCGATTCACCCCCGCGGGCGCGCGCGCACTGCTTCGACGAGGGGGTGTGTCATGGTTCTGTCACCGGTGGTCGGCGAACCCGGAGCACCCCGCAGGTCGGCGGCCACCTCGGCGGCGATGACCTTGCCCGTCTCGACCCCGAATTGGTCGAAGCTGTTCACCCCGCAGAGCCATCCCTGCATCACCGTCGAATGCTCGTAGAGCGCGAGCAGGGCGCCGAACGTGCGCGGATCGAGCGCGTCCATGAGGAGGACCGTCCCCGGTCGGTTGCCGGGGAGCACCCGGTGCGGTGCCTCGCGGGGGTCGACCCCGGATGCGAGGACGGAGTCGAGGTCACGCCCTCGCGCGAGCACCTCGGCTTGGGCGACGAGGTTCGCCAGCAGGATGTCATGGGCTTCCTCGTCGTCGCCCGTGGCGGCGAGCACGCCTATGAACTCGACCGGCGTCACCAGCGTTCCTTGGTGGAGGAACTGGAAGAAGGCGTGCTGTCCGTTCGTTCCCGGCTCCCCCCACACCACGGGACACGTCGGACCGGTCACGGGACCGCCATCGGAGCGCACGGACTTGCCGTTGCTCTCCATGACGAGCTGCTGGAGATGGGCGGGAAGGCGCGCGAGGTCGTGGCTGTAGGGCACCACGGCCACGGCCGGATGGCGGTGGACCACGTGGTGGGCGTACCAGACCGCGGCGTGCAGGAACGCGGTGCTCGACATCGGGTCCGCCGCGACGTGCTCGTCCATCGCGGCCATCCCGCCGAGAAATTCGGAGAACCTGGTCGGCCCCACCGCGCAGGCCAGGGAGAAACCCACCGGCGACGACACCGAGAACCGTCCGCCGACACCCTCGTCGAAGACGAGACACCGATCCGGCGACACACCCCACCGAGCTGCGGCATCCGGCTCCGCCGTCACAGCCACCAGATTCTCCCGCCAGTCGATGCCGGACGAGGACAGCCACTCCCGGGCGCGGGCACCGTTGTGCAGGGTCTCCACCGTCGTGAATGTCTTCGAGACCACCACCACCAGGGTTCGAGCCGGATCGAGGTCCGCCAGCGCCTCGTCGGCATCGGCGGCGTCGACGTTCGCCACGAAGCGGACCGACGGACCGGTTCGGAAGCGACGCAGGGCTCGCACCGCCGTCGCCGGTCCGAGATCGCTGCCCCCTATGCCGATGTTGACCACGGTGTCATATCGCCCCGACGACACCACGTGGTCGGCGAGTGCGAGCATCCGGGCCGTCTCCGACGCGGCCTTGCGCGATTCGAACGAGAACGCCGGTCGGGTCCGGCCGGCCACGTGGAGCGCCGCCCTGTCCTCCGTGACGTTCACCGGATCCCCGGCCACCATCGCGGCGAAGAGATCGGCCATGCCGACGGAGGTTGCGTGCTGGGCGATGGCCGCCAACAGATCGGCGGACACGTGACTGCGGGTGGCGTCGAGAAGGATGCCGCAGGCACTGCGCAGCATGTCCTCGGCGCGACCGGGTTCCGTCGCGAAGAGCGTGCCGAGGTTGCGAGACGTCTGTGCGAGCGCGCGGAGGCGCTCGTCCGGGTCCGGCGCGGTCACGCCGGCCTCAGGCCGGTGAGGAGCGAGAGGAAAGCATTTCCCGCGGCCAGGTACCGGTCGGAGGGTCGCGTCAGACCGAGGCGGCCGAGGCCGGTGATGACCACGACGACGAGGTCCACGAACGCCGGGGTGGGGATGTCCCCGAGCACGGCATCCCGATCGGAGGAGGAGTCGATGATGGCGCCGAGATCGCTGCGCACCTTCGAGAGGAGCCGGCTGTCGACATCCGACATCAGTTCGGGATGGCGGCGCACCACCGTGCCGATTCCCGCCACGAAACCGATCATCGAGGGCTGGTCCTGGCCGGCGTGGGCGATCTCGGCGAAGAGCGTCCTCAGACGAACCTCGGTGGCGTCCCCGGAAGCCATCGCAACCTCGAGCATCGACTCCAACCGCGTGGCAACCTCGCCGCAGACCGCGAGATAGAGGTCGGCCTTGCGGTCGAAATAGTGATACATCGCCGCCTTGGAGAGCCCCGCCATCTTTCCGATGTCCCCCACGGTCGCGCCCTCGAATCCCTCCACCGCAAAGCATCTGCGGGCGCAGTCGATGATGGCGTCGCGCGTTGCGACGGAATCCGAATCGACGGGACGTCCCGCACGTCGCGCGGGACGCGGGCTCTCTGACACGGCCCGACAGTAACGCCCTCGGCCGCCGTCCCCGGTAACCGGACGACCCAGGTCAGCCCGCCGGAGCCGACGTCGTCGTGCTGGCTCCGGGAACGGTGGTGGTCGGGAACACCTCGAGAATCTTGTCGGACGGCGGTCGCTGGGTGCCGTACTCCTCGGGCTCCCTGACGCCGTCGAAGACGTAGACCATGTTGGCGTAGCTCAGCATGTCGACGAAGTACTCCGAGATGAAGATGGGAATGCGGATGCATCCGTGCGACGCGGGGAAGTTGGGCACCTGGGCCGCGCCGTGGATGGCGATGCCGAAGTTGAAGTACCAGGGATTCCACATCGTGCCGAGTTTCGACTGTCGCACGCCCTTCTTCTTCTTGTACACCGTGTAGATCCCCGGGGGCGTGACAGCCGTTCCCTCCACCATCGCCTCGATGGGTCCGGCACCCTTCTCGTTGCCCTCCTCGCCCGCGTCGATGACGACCTTTTCCGTCCAGGTCTCCCCCGTGCCCGACGAGATGTGCGTGATCAGGAGCGGCTTTGTTCCCTCGAAGACGACGAGAGCCTGCTCGGGCAGGTAGACCTCGACGTGGCGCGGGGTACCCGGTTGACGTCGCGGCGCGACCGTGACGGGCGCGCGCATGGCGTCCCACATTCCCGACGGCACGAAGTCCACCGTCGTGGAGCGGGAGCGCCCCATCACCACCGTCTGGAACGCCCACACAGCCATGATCGTGTCGCCGCCGTACACGCCGTCGGCCGGACCGGGGTCGAATCCCAGTTCCTTGAGGCGCACCTGGATGCGCCGCACATCCTCGCCCTCGTCGCCGCGGGATATTTGGCGCGTGAGGGGCACGCACGCCACCGCCGAGCCGGTGTCGCAGCCCACGCTGGCGGGGTCGACGGTGGTTTCGGGTGCCGAGGTGGGCGCGGTGACGGCATCCGACCCACCGACGTTCACGACGATTCCCGTCACGGTGGCCACCAGAAGAAGGGCGAGGAGGGCCGGCTTCCACCACGGGGCATCGGGACCCTCTCCCCATCCGCCGTATCCGTCGCCGCCGTCGACGTCGTCGTCGGGAAAAGGACGCGTCAGCGGACCCGATGTGCGCGGGTCGTCGGAGCCGGAGGGAGTGCTCACAGAAACGGCAGGATACCAACGCCTGCTCGGGTGACCCGGTCGGGTCCGCGGGTCAGGTCGGCTCGGGTGTCCGGGGCCGGATACGGCGGATTTCGCGGCGCAGCGAGAACGCCTCTCGCAGGATGTCCCAGATCACACGAGGCGAACTGAGCGTCGATACGCCGCGGGTGCGGGGGAAGTAGTCCACGCCGAACTGGATGGTCGTGTACCCGAGTCGCGCCGCCCGTGCCATCAGTTCGGCGTCGATGAACGAGCCCTCCGACCGGAGCTCGACGTCGTCGAAAATCCGCCGACGACACAGCTTGAAGGCGAAGTTCACGTCGCGCAACCGCAGTCCGAACAGGACGCGCACCAGGAGGTTGTAGAACGCCGAGTAGACGGTGCGCACGTAGCCCTCGCCGGTCCTGTCGAATCGCCAGGCGCTGACGATGTCGGCCTCGTAGTACCGCATGAGGCGCACCGCGCGCTGCACCTCGTGCATGTCGAAGGGAAGGTCGGCGTCGGTGTAGAGGACGATGTCTCCGGTGGCGGCGGCGAAACCCGACTTCATGGACCCGCCGAGTTTCCGGTTCACGGGATGGCTCACCAGCCTCACCCGCGCGTCGGCCGCGGCGAGACGTCCGGCGATGTCCGGGGTGGCGTCGGTGGAGGCGTCGTCCACGATGATGATCTCCCAGTCCGCGATGTCGCCCGAAGCCACGAGCTCGGTGCACTCCTCGCGCGCGGCCTCCACCGCCCGCTCGATGTAGTCCTCCTCGTTCCACATCGGGAAGAACACCGACAGTTTCTGGAATCCGGCGCGGCGCATGCGGGGAAAGGCTAACTGCGGGGGCCGCGGGGAACGGACGCGGCGCGGCCGAGGCCTGTGTACCGTGAGGGCGTGTCCGACGCGCCCCTTCCCCCTCCGCAGAGCCGGAACGCACCGTTCGTCGACGGATGGAGAACCGCGGCCATCGCGTCGTGGGTGCTGGTCTTCCTCTCGCTGGTGGCTGTCGCCGTGAGCGGCCGCACCATCGGACGGTCACCCTGGTGGCTGGGACCCGAGTCCGATCCCGCTCCGGTCTGGATGGTGGCCGTGCCGGTCTCGCTCGTCATCGTGCCGGTGTGGTGGGCGGCGCGCCGCACGGCCACGGCAGGGTTCGCCGGTGCCGCGTGCGCCGTGCTGCTCGGGTTGGTGGCGGTCCCCGATGCCGCCGATCGGCCCGGCATCGCCGTCGCCGTCGCGATCGTCGCCGTCTCGGCGCTCGTGTCGTCGGTCGCGGTCGTCGCGGGAACACGCCACTACCGTTGACCCGTGGCCAGGATCCTCACCTCACTTCCCCCGGGCGAACGCATCGGCATCGCGTTCTCGGGTGGACTCGACACCTCGGCGGCCGTGGCCTGGATGCGCGGCAAGGGGGCCGTCCCCTGTGCCTACACCGCCGACCTCGGGCAGCCCGACGAGCCCGACCTCGCGGGAGTGCCGGACCGGGCCCGTGAATACGGCGCCGACCTCGCCCGCCTCGTCGATTGCCGCGAGGAGCTCGTCCACGAGGGGCTCGTCGCCCTGCAATGCGGCGCGTTCC
>JAULXU010000264.1:0-1599 GCA_032118285.1 Ilumatobacteraceae bacterium | reverse complement strand
GCCTTGGCGGTGGCCTCGGGCTTGTTCCAGTAGCCGCGCACGTTGTTCGGCCCCGACACCCACACCTCGCCGATCTGCCCGGGCGCGAGTTCGTTCCCGTCGTCATCGGCGATCTTCACGTCGGTCCCCACGACCGGCAGTCCCGATGACTCGGGCCGCGCGAGGTACGCCGGGCCGGCGATCGCGATGCACCCTGCTGTCGTCTCGGTGAGCCCGTATCCGTTGCCCGGCGAGACCTTCCCCGCGAAGTCCTTTCCGATGCGCAGGATGGTGTCCGGAGAAGGCGGCGCGCCTCCCTGCCCGATGGATGTGAGCGACGAGATGTCGTGCCGGTCGCGGTCGGGGTGCTCCAGCAGGGAGCGCACCACCGTGGGCACGCCGCCGATCTGGGACACGCGGTGCTTCTCGATCAACCGCAGCGCCTCGCCGGCATCCCACTTGAACTGGTTCACGATCGTGCCGCCGAACGCGGTCTGGTTGATCATCCCGCACAGGCCGGCGATGTGGAAGAACGGGAACGTGGAGAGCGACACCGCGGGCGGCGGGCCGGAGGGCACGGTGTCGGAACCCGCCATGCGCGCCGCGAGTGCGGTGCTGAAGCGGGCGTTCCAGGTGTTCGTGACGTAGTTGCGGTGGGTGCCGATGGCCCCCTTCGGGAATCCGGTGGTGCCCGACGTGTAGAAGATGGTGGAGTCGTCGTCTGGCGCGATGTCCACCTCGGGGAGCGGCGCATCGGCCCGTGCGACCACGTCCGACCACGGCACCGCACCGTCGACCGCGTCCCCCTTGGCCACGACCACAAGGCGGATGCCGCACTCCGCGCGCATCGGTGCCGGGAGTCGCTCCAGCCGCTCGCCGTCCACGATGGCCACGGTGGCGCCGGAGTCACCGAACGCGTACCTCATCTCCTCGGTGATCCACCACGCATTCAGGCTGACGACGATGGCGCCGATGCACTCCACCGCCCAGAACGCGAGCGCGAACTCCGGGTAGTTGCGCATGCCGATCGCCACCCTGTCGCCCTTGCCCACGCCGTTCTCCGCCAGCCACGACGCGAGCGAGTTCACCTGCCGGTGAGCCTCGGCATACGTGATGACGTCGTCTCCGTAGATGAGGAAGGGACGGTCACCGTGGGCGGCGGTGGCCAGCCACTGGTCGCGCAGCGATGCAGGCGCGTTGCGGAACACCCTGCGGACGTGCCCGTGGACGTTCGCGTTGACGAGTTCGTACGGTTGCCCTGCAGCGGTGAGCGCCGCTATCGCATCCCCCCTGGACAGCATGGGGGAACCGTATCAACGGAAGCCGAGCATCCCCGAGTCGACGATGCTCTTCGACAGGGGCCGGGCGAGCTCGCGCACCTTCTCGCACCTTTCCTCCCCCAGGGCCGCGTACGGCACCGTCGCGAGTTCGTCGGTGCGCTGCTCGATCCTGTCGCGCTGCGCGCGGCCCTCGGCAGTGAGGTTGCCCTCGGCGTCGCAGATCCCGCGCGACCGGAGCGACTCGACCGCGGAGTTCCAGTCGCTCTCCGGCCAGGCGCGCGACGACGCGAGGACCTTCGCGGTGACGTCCCCCGACCCTGCGTGGGTGACCAGTGCCTCG
>JAULXU010000263.1:0-9411 GCA_032118285.1 Ilumatobacteraceae bacterium | reverse complement strand
CCGGGCCGGGAACCCTCGCTCGATCGGTGCTCGCGGCGGCGCCCCGGTGCCTCGAGACGGGCCGATACGTCGCGGTGGAGGTCTCCGACTCCCAGCGCGGCCTGCATCCCGACGGCGTGGAGTCGACAGCGACGATGCCGACCCGGGTGGAGGCCGGGGTGATCCTCGCCAACGAACTGCTCGACAACGTTCCGTTCCAGATGTGGGTGCACGACGACCGGTGGAGACCGGCCCGGGTGGCGCTCGACGGAGACCGCCTGGTCGAGGTGCTCGGCGGCGAGCCACCCCCGTCCGTCCTGCCCCCCGACGCGCGTCTCGGATCCCGCGCCCCGGTCCAGACCGGAGCTGCGCAGTGGCTGACGTCGGCCATCGGCTCGCTCGGCAGTGGAGCCGTGTGGGTGCTCGACTATGTGAGTGCCAGCACCGCGGACGTGTCGCGCATGCCGTGGCGCGAGTGGCTGCGCACCTATCGGGGGCATGAACGGGGCGGGCACTGGCTCACCGTCCCGGGGGAGCAGGACATCACCGCCCAGGTGTGCCTCGATCAGCTGGCGGTCGTGCGCGAACCCGATGCGGTGCGCACACAGGCGCAGTTCCTGCGTCTGTGGGGCATCGAGGAGTTGGTCGAGGAGGGAAAGAAGGTGTGGCGCGAGAACGCCGCCGCCCCGGGGCTCGAGGCGATCAGGATGCGCAGCCGTGTCAGCGAGTCCGAGGCGCTCCTCGACCCGGCCGGCCTCGGAGGCTTCCTCGTCGTCGAATGGCGCGTGTGAGCCTGCGCAGTCCGCGCACGATGCTCCCTGCGACGCCACGGATCGAGAACGACGGTCCCGGCCGGTCGGCGACGGGACGCGACGGTGCAGCACCGCTGCGCCCTGCTCGTCCGCGTTCGGCGGCGTCGAGGAGATCGAGGAGATCGAGGACCGCTCGCCTCCCCGAGGAGAGATGGACGGGCCAGTATCCGCGGGCAACGAAGGCCCGAACGATGTGCCGCTGATGTTCCGGCGGCACCATCATGTCGAAGCACAGGTCCCGGGCGGGTTCCGTGGACGAGACCACGAGCCCGCACACTTCGTCGAGAAGACCGGCCGTGCACGGTTCCCGGATCGCCACGCCCCAGTCCGATTCCGCGCGGCCGCGGCGCGGAGCCCGGGGGATGCGGACACCACGCCCTCGGCGACGTCGAGGAGCAGGGCATCGCCACTGTGTCTCGCGAGACCGGCATCGGCCAGTCGGGCGGCGGTGGAACTCTTTCCCGACCCTGATTCGCCGAGCAGCAACAGGGCGAGGGGGCGCCGCCGAAGCGCCCTCACACAGAGCGATGCGGATCCTTCATGGGGAGAGTCGAGGATCCGGAAGGACCATCCCTCGAGGCAGGGTACCGACCGGGACGCACCCGCCGTCCCCGGTCGGCGGGTGCGCTCAGGCGCTCGATGCCTTCGTGCCGGTGCTCACGCCGGCTCGGGGGGCCTCGTCCTCGAGTGGCAGGTCCGAGCCGGATCAATCCCCGCGCGCGAGGTCGATCAGGTAGCGCCGCATGGTGTCGTCGTCAACACCCTCGTCGGCGAGGAGCACGTTGTAGTACGGCATGTGGAGCGGCATCAGGATCTCGAAGAGCCGACGGTCCAGCGTCTCGCCGGGCGGGAGCCGCGCCTCCACTCGGTCGAGTGCCGACTTGAGCGTCTGCATCGCTCCCACCGCGGTCTCCTGCAGCCGGGCCGCGAGCTTGTCGTTGATCACCGACATCGCGAGGATCTGCAGCCGCAGCCGCTGATTCGTCCCGTTGACGACGGTCGAATACGGCGGCAGGAGGTCGATGATGGCCTCGACCGACACGGGATCGAGCGCGTCCATCGCACGAGCGAGGTGGCCCACCGAGTGCCCGAGCAGTTCCTCGAAGATGTCGCCGAGCACTCGGGCGAGCAGACCGTTGCGGTCGCCGAAATACCGGTAGATCTGGGTCAGGGAGACGTTGGCTCCCGCCGCCACCTCGGCGACGCGCAGACCCACGATGCCGACCCTCTCCACCTCGCGGCGGGCACTGGCGAGGATGGTGGCCACGGGCGCCGGCGTGGTCGTGGCATGGCTCGTGGCACCCATGGGGACAGCGTAGGAACCGTTGCGGGGAGGCGTCGGCGTCCCGGTCGAGGAAAAATTTTCTCCGTTGGCCCCGACTCAGGCCGGGACGCGGAGGTCGGGTCGGCTGGTGAGCCAGGCTCCCAGGATCACCACGAACATCCCCACCACGGCCACGGCGCCGATGCGTTCGTCGCGCACGAGCACGCCGAGCAGAGTGGCCACCACCGGGGTGAAGAACACCCCGATCATCCCGCGCACCGTCCCGGCCCGCACGATGAGCGTGCCGTACACGAGGTAGGCAAAGCCCGTCCCGAACGTGCCGAGCATGAACAGGGCCCCGAGCGCCTCCCAGGAGAAGCTGCTCCGGGCCAGTGCCGGCAGACCGAAGGGGAGCGAGGCGATGAGCGCGATGATCTCGGCCCACATCATCGTGCGCAGGGTGCCGTACTTCACCTGCAGCTCGCGGGACAGGCCGGCCGTGGCCGCGTAGCAGCAGGTGGCCACGAGGAGCAGTGCCACCCCGTGCACGGAGGCGGCGTTGCCGTCCCCGCCCACGCTCGAGAACGAGATGAGCGCGATGCCGCTGAAACCGATGATCACGGCCACCACCCGCTGGCGGCTCGGAAGACTGCGGGCGAGCACGGCCGTGACGACGACCGTCGTGACGGGGATGGACCCGTTGATCATTCCCGTCACCGAAGACGAGACCGTGTGCTCGGCGAGGGGATACAGGTGGAAGGGCACCGTCATGGACACCACCCCGAGCACGATGAACCTGCCGAGGTCCTCCCGGCCGATGCGGCCGCGGGCGGCCGGAATGAGGGCGAGAGCGAGCGCACCGAAGGCCAGGCGCCCGAGTGGCACCACCTGGGTGGCGACGTGGTCGATGGCCACGGCGATGAAGAGGAACGAGGCCCCCCAGGTGAGGGCGATCGTGGCGGTGAGGGCCCACTCCGTCGGGCCATAGCGGTGCCCGGTGTCCCCGTGACGGACGCTGGTGGTGTCGGTGGGCATCGTCCCAGTCTTGCCCCCGGCGGGGCGCGACGACGGGTCCCTTCACTAGGGTGCGCCCCGGGGGGACACGCCATGGCCGACAAGGGACACCACGACGCGATCGACGACCTGCTCCTCGAGCAACGTCGCTTCCCGCCGCAACCGTCCTTCGTCGAACGGGCGCTCGTCACCGATTCCTCGCTCCACGACGAGGCCGCGGCCGACCACGAGGCCTTCTGGGCCCGCCAGGCCCGCGAGCTGCTCCACTGGGCATCCCCCTTCGACACGGTGTGCGAATGGGACCTGCCCTTCTCCCGCTGGTTCGTCGGCGGCACCCTCAACGTGTCGTACAACTGCCTCGACCGCCACGTTCTGGCGGGCCGCGGCGACCGGGTGGCGTTCCACTTCGAGGGCGAGCCGGGCGACACCCGCACCGTCACGTATGCCGAACTCCTCGACGAGGTGCAGCGCTTCGCCAACGTGCTGCTCGGACTCGGGGTGGCCAGGGGCGACCGGGTCAACATCTACATGCCGATGATTCCCGAGTCCGCGGTGGCCATGCTGGCCTGCGCGCGCATCGGTGCGGCGCACTCGGTGGTGTTCGGCGGTTTCTCCTCCCAGGCGCTCGCCGACCGCATCAACGATGCCTCGGCCAAGGTCCTCGTCACCGCCGACGGAGGGTGGCGACGCGGCGAGGTGTTCCCCCTCAAGCCCCAGGCCGACGAGGCGGTGGCCGCGTGCCCGAGCATCGAGCACGTGGTGGTGGTGCGACGCGGCGGCAATGACGTGGCCATGGCACCGGGTCGCGACCTGTGGTGGCACGACCTCATGGCGGCCGCCGATCCGGTCTGCCCCGCCGAGCCCATGGACTCCGAGCAGCTCCTCTTCCTCCTCTACACCTCGGGCACGACCGGCAAACCCAAGGGGATCATGCACACCACCGGGGGGTACCTCACCCACGTGGCGTACACGCACCGCCACGTGTTCGACATCCGGCCCGAGGAGGACGTGTACTGGTGCACCGCCGACGTGGGCTGGATCACCGGGCACTCCTACATCGTCTACGGACCCCTCGCCAACGGCGCGACCCAGGTGATGTACGAAGGGGTGCCGAACCACCCGGGCAACGACCGCATGTGGTCCATCATCGAGAAGTACGGCGTGACGATCTTCTACACGGCGCCGACCGCCATCCGCACCTTCATGAAGTGGGGCGTCGAGGAACCCGCCCGTCACGACCTGTCGTCGCTGCGCCTCCTCGGCAGCGTGGGTGAGCCCATCAATCCCGAGGCCTGGATGTGGTACCACGAGCACATCGGCGGCGGACGCTGTCCCATCGTCGACACCTGGTGGCAGACCGAGACTGGCGGCATCATGATCAGCCCGCTCCCCGGTCTCACCGTCACGAAGCCCGGTTCGGCCACCTTCCCGCTGCCCGGAGTGGGCGCCGAGGTGGTGGACGACGACGGTCTCGTCGTCGGGAGGGGTGGGGGATACCTCACTCTCACCCGCCCGTGGCCCGGGATGTTGCGTGGCATCTGGGGCGATCCCGAGCGCTACCGCGAGACCTATTGGAGCCGGTTCCCCGGGCGGTACTTCGCCGGCGACGGAGCCAAGGTGGACGCCGACGGCTATCTGTGGCTGCTCGGACGTGTGGACGACGTGATGAACGTGTCGGGTCACCGCATCTCCACGACCGAGGTGGAGTCGGCCCTCGTGTCCCACCCGGCCGTGGCCGAGGCCGCGGTCGTGGGGGCGACGGACGCCACCACCGGCCAGGCGATCATCGCCTACGTCACCCTCGTGGGAGGCAGTTCGGTGGACGAGTCGGCGCTGCGTGACCACGTGGCCCGCGAAATCGGGGCCATCGCCAAGCCCAAGGCCGTCTTCTTCACCCCCGACCTCCCGAAGACCCGCAGCGGCAAGATCATGCGACGTCTGCTGCGCGACGTGGCCGAGGGCCGGAATCTCGGCGACACCACGACGCTGGCGGACGCCGGCGTCGTGCACGAACTCCAGCGCCGCGCCGCCGAGGCCCCGACGGAGGATTGATCGGCCGGCCGCGGCCCTAGTCGCGGAAGTTCTCGAACTGCAGCGGAATGCCGAGGTCGGCGCCCTTGAGCAGAGTGATGACGGCCTGCAGGTCGTCCCGTTTCTTGCCCGTCACGCGCACCTGCTCGCCCTGGGTCTGGCTGGAGACACCCTTGGGGCCCTTTTCCTTCACGAGTTTGTTGATCTCACGGGCCTTTTCCGAGCCGATGCCCACCTTGATGGTCACCACCTGGCGGACCGTGTCCCCCGAGGCCTGCTCGAACTTGCCCCACTCGATGCCCTTGAGCGACATGCCCCGCTTGACCATCTTCTCCTCGAGGAGTGTCCGCACGGCCCGGGCCTTCTCCTCCGAGATCGTGCGGATGGTGATGACGAGCTCGTTCTGTTCGATCGAGGAGTCGGTGCCCTTGAAGTCGAAGCGGTTGACCATCTCGCGCTGGGCCTGGTCGACCGCGTTGCGAAGTTCCTGGCGGTCCACTTCCGAGACGACGTCGAACGTGGGCATGGAGGGAAGGCTAGCCACCCGCTAACCTCGGGGTCTTCCCGCGAGGGAAGGGGAGGCTCCCCCGGGAGCGTCCGCCACGTGGGGGTCGGTACCCAAGCGGCCAAAGGGAGCAGACTGTAAATCTGCCGGCACTGCCTTCGAAGGTTCGAATCCTTCCCGGCCCACCAAAGCGGTTTTCCCGTCGGCATCGCTACGATGATGGCGGCGAGAAATCAGCCCAACCCGTGTTCGACCCCGCCGGTTCGCCGGCGGGGTCGAACATTTATGCGGTCGGGATGGATTGCCCGGCGGGTGCGCGCTCGGCGAGCATGCACTGAAGGATGGCCACGTCGAGCCAACGGCCGAACTTGCGCCCGATCTGTCTCTCCACTCCCACGAGACGGAAGCCGAGAGCCTCGTGCAGGGCCAGTGAGCCCTCCGACAGGGTGGTGATTCGGGCGATGACCGTGTGGAATCCGCCGGTTGCCGCCGTGTCGAGCAGATGGGAGACGAGGACCCTGCCGATGCCGCGCCGGGACAGGTCCCGGCGCACGTAGACCGAATCCTCCACGCTCGTGCGGTAGGCGGCCCGCTCCTTGTAGGGGGACAGGGCCCCGAATCCGGCCACTTCCCCGTCGAGGTCGGCCACGAACACGCAAAACGCGCCCTTCCGGGCCTCCTGCCAGGCCAACTGTTCCTCGAGGGACCGGGGCACCATGTCGAAGGTGCTGGTCTCGTGCTCCACCTCGTGGTTGTAGATCGCCGCCAGGTCGGCAGCGTCGTCGGGGGTCGCATGGCGGATGACGACCTGACCGGGGGCTCCCATGGCCCGGAACGCTAGTGGCGGTTCCCGCCCCGGCACCGCTAGCCTCATCCGTCTGGCTCGTGGAGGGTGACCTCCGCAGGCACGCCCTCTTAGCTCAGTCGGCAGAGCGTTTCCATGGTAAGGAAAAGGTCGTGGGTTCGATTCCCACAGAGGGCTCAGCCATCGGGGCTCGCCCAGATGGTCGAAACGACCGGTACGCCGAGGCGGCGTAGCTCAGTTGGTCAGAGCATCCGGCTCATAATCGGAAGGTCATCGGTTCGATCCCGATCGCCGCTACCACAGGAACAACCCCCACAAGGAGAAGAGAAAAGTGAGCAAGGCAAAGTTCGAGCGCACGAAGCCGCATGTGAACATCGGAACGATGGGTCACATCGACCATGGCAAGACGACGTTGACTGCTGCGATTTCGAAGACGTTGGCTGATCGCGGGTTGGCGGATTACACGCCGTTTGACCAGATCGACAAGGCTCCGGAGGAGAAGGCGCGCGGTATCACGATTTCGATCGCCCACATCGAGTACGAGACGCAGAAGCGTCACTATGCGCACGTGGACATGCCGGGTCACGCGGACTACATCAAGAACATGATCACGGGCGCGGCCCAGGTCGATGGTGCGATCCTGGTGGTGGCCGCGACCGATGGTCCGATGCCCCAGACGCGTGAGCACGTGCTGTTGGCCCGTCAGGTGGGCGTTCCCTACATCGTGGTGGCCCTGAACAAGTCGGACATGGTCGATGACGAGGAGCTTCTCGAGCTGGTCGAGATGGAGGTCCGGGAGCTGCTGAACGAGTACGAGTTCCCCGGTGACGATGCGCCGGTGGTGCGTGTGTCGGCCCTGAAGGCGCTCGAGGGTGACGCGGCGTGGCAGGACAAGGTCATGGAGCTGATGGATGCGTGTGACGAGTCGATTCCGGAGCCCAAGCGCGACCTGGACAAGCCGTTCCTGATGCCGATCGAGGATGTGTTCACGATCACGGGTCGTGGCACGGTCGTGACCGGCAAGGTGGAGCAGGGCAAGGTCCACACGGGTGACGAGATCGAGATCGTGGGTCTTCGCGACACGCAGAAGACGACGTGCACGGGTGTGGAGATGTTCCGCAAGCTGCTCGACGAGGGTCAGGCGGGCGACAACATCGGTGCGTTGCTGCGCGGCACGAAGAAGGAGGACGTGGAGCGCGGTCAGGTGCTGTGTGCCCCGGGTTCGATCACTCCTCACACGAATTTCGAGGGTCAGGTGTACGTGTTGACGAAGGAGGAGGGTGGCCGTCACAAGCCGTTCTTCAACAATTATCGTCCGCAGTTCTTCTTCCGCACGACGGATGTGACGGGCACGATCCAGTTGCCGGCCGGCACGGAGATGGTGATGCCTGGTGACAACGTGGTGATGACGGTGGAGCTCGGGAAGCCGATCGCGATGGATGAGGGTCTGCGTTTCGCGATCCGCGAGGGTGGCCGTACTGTGGGTGCGGGCCGCGTCACGAAGATCATCAAGTAGCGGATTCCGGAAAGACCTGACGAAAGGGGCCCGAGATGGCCAAGAGCGACAAGCGGGTGAAGATCACGCTCGAATGCACGGAGTGCAAGGAGCGGAACTACATCACGATGAAGTCCAAGATCAACGACCGCGAGAGACTGGAAATGAAGAAGTACTGCTCTCGCGACCGTCGCCACACCATGCACAAGGAGACCCGCTAGTCGGGAATCCGGCACGGGGACCCCGGGTCCCCCGCAGGGTCCGGTGAAGGGCAGTAGCTCAGTTGGTAGAGCATCGGTCTCCAAAACCGACGGTCGGGGGTTCGAGTCCCTCCTGCCCTGCAGAGAAGACACCAAGAAGAAGAAACAGGACATGTCAACCGCCGATCTGAACCGCGAGCAGAAGCGCGCCATGAAGCGCATGGGAACCCTTGATGACAAGGGCAACCCCGTGCGTACCCAGCCGCAACCCCGTGGCAAGGCCTCCGGCGAGGGACGCACCGGTCCCATCACGTATCTCTCCGAGGTGCGCGACGAGATGCGCAAGGTGGCCTGGCCCCGCTGGCCCGAGGTGCGCCGTTATGCGACGGTCGTGCTCGTCACGGTCGTGCTGCTGACGGCGTACGTGGGCGGGCTCGATGCCCTGTTCGGAGTGCTCTCCGGCTGGCTGTACAAGGAATGACCATGAGCGACGACATCCAGGACATCCTCGAGACCCCCGATGCGGTCGAGCCCGACGTGGTGCTCGACCTCACCGACGACGTCTCCGACGAGGACGAAGCCCCCGAGGAGGAGGTCGAGCCCGCCTGGGCCAAGCCCGGCAAGTGGTACGTGGTCCACACCCAGTCCGGCTACGAGAAGAAGGTCGAATTGAACCTGAACTCGCGCGTCCAGTCCATGGACATGGGGGACAGCATCTACGAGATTCAGGTCCCCATGGAGGAAGTGGTCGAGTTCAAGCAGGGCCGGAAGCAGAACGTCATAAAGAAGATGTTCCCCGGTTATCTCCTCGTGCGATGCGAGATGGACGACGCCACCTGGCTGTGCATCCGCAACACACCCGGTGTCACCGGTTTCGCCGGCCAGACGAACAAGGGTCAGCGCCCCGTGCCGCTGTCGCGCCGCGAGGTGGAGACGTTCCTCGGGGCCAAGCCCGAGGGTCAGACCGCCCCCAAGCGCAAGGCCCCCAAGCTCGACTTCGAGGAGGGCGAGAGCGTCACCGTCAAGGAGGGCCCGTTCGCCGACTTCAACGGCGTCATCGCCGAGATCAACCCCGACCACATGAAGCTCAAGGTGCTCGTCAACATCTTCGGCCGCGAGACCCTCGTCGAGATGGACTTCGGCCAGGTCGTCAAGCTCTGAGAATCGAACCAAGGAAGCAGAACAATGGCAAAGAAGAAACTCGCGGCAATCGTCAAGATCCAGATCCCGGCGGGCAAGGCGACCCCCGCCCCGCCGGTGGGAACCGCGCTCGGACCGCACGGCGTCCAGATCATGGACTTCGTCA
>JAULXU010000262.1:0-5481 GCA_032118285.1 Ilumatobacteraceae bacterium | reverse complement strand
CCCCCTGCTGGCCGGCGTCACCTGCACCGACGACGCCGAGGTGGCCTTCGGGGACGCCGACGCCGCCTTCCTCGTGGGGGCGATGCCCCGCAAGGACGGGATGGAGCGGGGCGACCTGCTCAGTGCCAACGGGGGCATCTTCAAGCCCCAGGGACGCGCCCTCGCCGCGGCGGCGAAGCGCGACGTCAAGGTGCTCGTCGTGGGCAACCCGGCCAACACGAACGCCCTCATCGCCATGAAAAACGCCGCGGGCCTCGACCCGCGGCGATTCACGGCCATGACCCGCCTCGACCACAATCGCGCCATCAGCCAGCTGGCGGCCCGCACCGGACGCCCCGTCACGGACATCACGAACATGACCATCTGGGGCAACCACTCGAGCACCCAGTATCCGGACCTCTTCCGCGCGAAGGTGGGGGGACGCACCGCCGCCGAGGTCGTGAACGACCAGGCCTGGCTCGACGGCGAGTACATCCCGACGGTGGCCAAGCGCGGCGCGGCGATCATCAAGGCCCGCGGTTCCTCGTCGGCGGCCTCGGCGGCGAACGCCGCCATCGACCACGTGCGCGACTGGGTGCGGGGCACACCGGCCGGGGATTGGGTGTCGATGGCCGTTCCCTCCGACGGTTCCTACGGGGTGCCCGAGGGTCTCATCTCCTCGTTCCCCTGCACCTGTGCGGGCGGGGAGTGGAGCATCGTCCAGGGTCTCGAGATCGACGACTACAGCCGCGCCCGCATCGACGCATCGGTGGCCGAGCTCGTCGAGGAGTGCGACGAAGTGACGAAGCTCGGTCTCATCTAGAGCCCGGCACCGAAGCGCGACCGAGCGGGCAAGTGCGCCCGTTCGACACCCCCGAGGGCCGTCACTCGTAGACGGTGACCGCCCGCACGGCCGCGAAGGCCTCGTCGAGCGGCCCGAACACCTTCTGGGATGCGACGAGTTTCTGCACGTCGCCCGTCACCGTGACGTGACCTCGGATGAACACGTCCTGGGCACCCATCTGCTCGGTGGCCACCGCCACCGCGGTCTGCCACGACTGTTCGAGCCGCACGTCCTCCCGTGGCGCGGGCCCGGGGCCGAACTCGACCGATCCGGCACCGACGCTGAAGTGGTACACGACGTCCCCCTCCGGGCCGCCCGTGACCACCTGGGTGATCCCGAACTCGAGCTCGCGGGCCAGGTCGGCCAGTGCGGAGCTGGCCGACACGCCCTCGTGCACGGCGTCGATCCACTCGAGGCTGAGGTACCGCACGCCCACAGTGTGCCCGCACCGCGGGTGCTCCGCACCAGGGGCATGAAAAAGGGGCCGGGCGCCGACGCGCCCGGCCCCTTTTCGGGAATCCCGATCAGGCCCGGGTGGCGAGCACCGAGGACTGACGCGAGGAGCGCACGATGGAGCCGATGAGCACCACCGCGGCGACGACGGCGATGGCGATGCGCTGACCGTCGTTGTCCTGCGTGGAGATGATGGCGGGCAGCACGAGCAGCGACACCAGGTTCATCACCTTGATGAGCGGGTTGAGGGCCGGACCTGCGGTGTCCTTGAAGGGATCGCCGACGGTGTCGCCGATGACGGCGGCCTTGTGGGCCTCCGAGCCCTTGCCGCCGTGGTGGCCGTCCTCGATGTACTTCTTCGAGTTGTCCCAGGCGCCACCGGCGTTGCTCAGGTAGTTGGCCATGAGCTGTCCGGTGAGGATCACCGCGGCGAGGAAGCCGCCGAGCGCCTGCCAGCCGATGCCGAAGCCGACGATGACGGGGGTGAGCACCGCCAGCAGGGCCGGGGTGGTCAGCTCGCGCAGCGAGGCCTGCGTGCAGATGTCGATGACCGGGCCGTAGTCGGGCTTCTTCTTGCCCTTCATGATGAGCCCATCGGCGAACTGGTTGCGGACCTCCTGCACCACGACGCCGGCGGTGCGGCCGACGGCGCGGATGGACAGGGCCGAGAAGAGGAACGGCACCGAGCCGCCGATGAGGAGTCCGATGAAGACCTTCGGGTCGGCGACGTTGATGGCGAGGGCCGCCTCCTTGAAGACGCCGTCGGCGAGGTTCTCGGCCTTGATGGCCAGTTCCGCGCCGGCGATCTCGATGAACGAGGCGAAGAGGGCCACGGCCGCGATGACCGCGGAGCCGATGGCAAAGCCCTTCGTCACGGCCTTCGTGGTGTTGCCCACCGCGTCGAGGCTCACCATGATGCGCTGGGCCTCACCCTTGAACTCGCCCGACATCTCGGCGATGCCCGCCGCGTTGTCCGACACGGGACCGAAGGTGTCCTCCGAGACGATGACGCCGGTGGTGGCCAGCATGCCCATTCCGGTGAGGGCCACGAGGTACAGCGAGAAGGTCAGGTTCCCCCCGCCGAGCGCGAGCGCCACGCCGATGGAGATGGCGATGGCGATGACCGCGTACACGCTCGACTCGAGGCCGTAGGCGGTGCCCGAGAGCACCACCGTGGCCGGGCCGGTCTCGGCGGACTCGGCGATCTCCTTCACCGGCTTGTAGTGGGTGCCGGTGTAGTACTCGGTGAGACGGCTCACGAGCTGGGCGAGCACCAGGCCGATGGCCACGGCACCGAACACGCGCCAGCCGGCGCCTGAGAGAAGCTCGACACCGGCGGACTGCGTCCCCTTGTCGTTGCCCACGTAGGTCAGCGCCAGGGCGAGGGTTCCCGCGAGGGTGAGCGAACCGGCCACGAGGAAGCCGCGGTTGATCGGCTTGAGCGCGTCGGTGTCGCTCTCCTTGGCCTTCACGGCGAACACGCCGGCGATGGAGGCGATCACGCCGATGGCGCGCGCGGCGAGCGGGAACACGAGTCCCATGGCCGGGTTGAGGCCGATCGAGTTGAACGCGGCCACGCCGAGGATGATCGAGGCCACGAGGGTGACCTCGTAGCTCTCGAAGAGGTCGGCGGCCATGCCGGCACAGTCGCCGACGTTGTCGCCCACGTTGTCGGCGATGGTGGCGGGGTTGCGCGGGTCGTCCTCGGGGATGCCCGCCTCGACCTTGCCCACCAGGTCGGCGCCGACGTCGGCGGCCTTGGTGAAGATTCCGCCGCCGACGCGGAGGAACAGGGCGATGAGCGAGCCACCGAAGCCGAAGCCGACGAGGATCACGCTGGAGGTGTTCTGGAACACCATGATGATGGCGGTGGCGCCGATCAGGCCGAGGCCGACGGTGAACATTCCCGCCACGCCGCCCGTGCGGAAGGCCACGGTGAGGGCCTTGGGCATCGAGTTGGTGAGGGCGGCGGCCGCGGTGCGCACGTTGCCACGCGTGGCGAGCGTCATGCCGATGTAGCCGGTGAGGCCGGACGCCAGGCAGCCGAGGAGGAAGGCCAGGGTGCGCCAGATGCCCGACTCCAGGAAGGAGAGGGCGGCCGTGTCGTCGGGCTTCACGATCTCGGTCGACGTGACGAACACGATGATGACGAGGGGAATGAGGATCAGCCCGATGGTGCGGAATTGGCGCTTGAGGTAGGCGAGGGCGCCCTCCTGGATCGCCGCGGCGATCTCCTTCATCTTGGCGGAGCCCTCGTCGGCCGCGAGGACCGACTTCATGAGCCAGAATCCGACCGCGATGGCGAGCAGGGCGGCGGCGGCGGAGAGCCACAGCACCGTCCATTCTCCTCCGCGGAGGACGAACTCCTGGTAGCCGCCTTCAGCTGCAAATATTCCTGTCACCGTTGAACTCCCGGCTCTTAGGGGGACCGCCGGATGGGGCGTGTCCGCGTGGTGGAACGTGGCAACAGTAGTGAAAACTGCCACGCCCCCACGACTTTGCGGAATTGCGCCCGCCGACCCGAACGGCGGTACTTTTTCCTCCACAGCGACGCGCGAGCGGCGCGACCCCGAGGAGATCCGTTCCCATGGCACAGACAGCCACCACACAGCGCGGGCCGGTCACGGCGACCGCCCCCAAGGCCCCGAAGAAGAGGCCTTTCCTCGTCGATCTCTACTCGACGGCGGTGGGCAAGAAGTACGCCATGGCCATCTCGGGAATCGCCATGATGGGCTTCGTCCTCTTCCACATGATCGGCAACCTGAAGATGTACCAGGGCCCCGACGACCTCAACAATTACGCCCACTTCCTCCAGACACTCCTCTATCCCCTCGCACCGAAGGGCGCGGTGCTCTGGATCCTGCGGTCGGGGCTCATCGCGATGCTGCTCCTGCACGTGCATGCGGCGTGGTCGCTGACCGTGCTCAATCGTCGGGCCCGTCCGGTGCGCTACCAGAGCCCGCGCGACTACCAGATCGCCACCTTCGCCAGTCGCACGATGCGTCTCACCGGTCTCGTCGTGGCGGCATTCCTTGTGTGGCACCTCGCCGACCTCACCTTCGGCACCGTCAACGACCACGTCGGGACCATGGTGGACTCCGGTCACGGTGAGCAGGTGAAGGACGTGTACGGCAGCGTGGTCGCATCGTTCGAGCGCACGCCCGTGGCCCTCTTCTACGTCGCGGCCAACCTGCTTCTCGGGTTGCACCTCTTCCACGGTGCATGGAGCCTCTTCCAGTCCATCGGCTGGAACAACCCCCGTTTCAACCGCTGGCGCCGATCGTTCGCCGCCGGCTTCGCCGGGGTCGTCGTCCTCGGCAACGTCTCGTTCCCCGTCGCCGTCATGGCCGGCATCGTCGGCTGATCCCCCGAAAGGCACCCTCATGAGTCTCACCCAGGACCTCCTCGCCCGGAACACCGTGGCGCTCGACTCGAAGATCCCCGCCGGACCGGTGGAGGACAAGTGGGACAACTACAAGTCCGACATGAAACTCGTGAACCCGAACAACAAGCGGAAGTTCAAGGTGATCGTCGTCGGAACGGGACTCGCCGGTGCCTCGGCGGCCGCGACACTGGCCGAACTCGGCTACCAGGTGGACGCATTCACCTTCCACGACTCGGCGCGGCGCGCCCACTCGATCGCAGCGCAGGGCGGCATCAACGCCGCCAAGAACTACAAGGGAGACGGTGACAGCATCCACCGTCTCTTCTACGACACCGTCAAGGGCGGCGACTTCCGCGCCCGCGAGGCCAACGTGCACCGACTGGCCCAGGTGAGCGTGGACATCATCGACCAGATGGTGGCCCAGGGGGTGCCCTTCGCCCGCGAGTACGGCGGATTGCTCGACAACCGCTCGTTCGGCGGGGCCCAAGTGAGCCGCACCTTCTACGCCCGCGGCCAGACGGGGCAGCAGCTCCTGCTCGGGGCCTACCAGCAGTTCTCCCGCCAGGTGGGTCTCGGGGGAATCCGCCTCTTCAATCGCACCGAACTCGTCGACGTCGTCGTTGTCGACGGTCGCGCGGCGGGAATCGTCGTGCGCGACCTCATGACGGGCGAGGTCACGTCCCACGCCGCACATGCCGTCGTGCTCGCCACCGGCGGTTACGGCAACGTGTTCTTCCTCTCGACGAACGCCATGGCGTCGAACGTCACCGCGGCTTGGCGGGCGCACCGTCGCGGTGCCCTGTTCGCGAACCCCTGCTAC
>JAULXU010000261.1:0-3428 GCA_032118285.1 Ilumatobacteraceae bacterium | reverse complement strand
CGACACCGGGTCGGCCGATGGGACGCTCAGAAAAGTCCGGTGATGCGACCGTCGGCGTCGACATCGACCGACGCCGCGGCCGGGTTGGCGCCGAGTCCGGGCATGGTGCGCATCTCGCCGCACACCGGATAGATGAAACCCGCGCCGGCGGAGAGTCGGACCTCGCGCACGGAGAGAACGTGCCCGGTCGGCGCACCGCGCAGGGAGGGATCGCCACTGATGGAGAGGTGGGTCTTGGCCACGCACACCGGGAGACTGCCGAACCCGTGGCGCTCGTAGAGCGCCAGCTGCCGTGACGCCTCCGCGGAGAACTCCACCGAGGCCGCCCCGTAGATGCGGGTGGCGATGGTGACGATCTTGTCGACGAGTGAGTCCGAGTCGGCATACAGGGGGGTGAAATCCGTCGGCTCCTCGCAGGCCTCCACGACGGCGCGGGCGAGGTCGGTCGCTCCCCGTCCGCCGTCGGCGAAGTGGGTGCACAATGCGGTGGTCGCACCCGCCTCGCGCGCCACCTCGGCGATGACCGCGTGCTCGCTGGAGTGGTCGCCGGGGAACGCATTCACGGCCACCACCGGGGAGACGCCGTGGATCCTCACGTTCTCGATCTGTTTGACGAGGTTGGCGGCACCCGCGCGGACGTCGTCGGGGTTCTCCTCGAGGAGTGCCGGGGGCAACGGTCGGCCGGCCACGATGCGGTGACGTCCCGAGTGCGCCTTCAGGGCGCGGACCGTGGCCACCAGCACCGCGGCATCGGGGGCCATACCCGACACCCGGCACTTGATGTTGAAGAACCGTTCGGCCCCCATGTCGGCACCGAATCCGGCCTCGGTGATGAGGTAGTCGGCGAGTCGGATGCCGACCTTGTCGGCGATCACCGAGGAGTTCCCCGTCGCGATGTTGCCGAAGGGTCCGGCATGGATCAGAGCAGGCGTCGCCTCGAGTGTCTGCATGAGGTTCGGCTTCACGGTGTCCCGCATGATCGCCGCCATGGCGCCGGCCGCACCGATCGCCTCTGCCGTGACCGGTCGCTCGTCGTTGGTCCAGCCCACCACGATGCGCCCGAGCCTCGCGCGCAGGTCGGCCAGCGACGTGCACAGTGCGAGGATGGCCATGACCTCCGAGGCGGCGGTGATGTCGAATCCCGTGGCCCTGGTGGTGCCGTCCTCCGGCCCGCCGAGACCCACGACGATGGAGCGCAGGGAACGGTCGTTGACGTCGAGGACGCGGCGCCACGTGACGCGTTTCTGATCGAGGCCGAGTGCGTTGCCCTGATGGAGATGGTTGTCGACCATGGCGGCCAGAAGGTTGTGGGCGGCCGTCACCGCGTGGAAGTCGCCCGTGAGATGGAGGTTGAGGGTCTCCATCGGCACGATCTGGCTGTAGCCGCCCCCGGCGGCGCCTCCCTTGATGCCGAATGTCGGCCCCATCGAGGGCTGGCGCAGTGCCAGCAGGCTCGTTCGACCGATGTGGGCCATGGCCTGGGCCAGGCCCACCGAGGTGGTGGTCTTTCCCTCCCCGAGAGGAGTCGGGGTCACCGCCGTGACGAGCACGTAGCGGCCGATCGGACGCGACGACAGGTCTCCCACCGCATCGAGGTCGATCTTGGCCACGTGACGGCCGTGGTATTCGAGGTGGCGCTCCTCGAGTCCGAGTTGAGCGGCGATGTCGACCAGCGGCGAGAGTCGGGCGGCCTGGGCGATCTCGAGGTCGGAGGGAAATGTCACGCATCGAGTCTCGCCGAGACGCGACCGGCGGGCAAAGACGCTCCGCCCGGGCCGAACCTCGCCGGACCCGCCTAGTGTGCGGAGCGGAACAAGGGGGAACCGTGGGAATCATCGCCTCGCTGCGATCCGTCGCGCGCTTCAAGAAGCCGACGTTTTCGCGGACCACGCGTCGGCTCGCCCGGGCCGCCAACGTCATGGACCTTCGCGACATCGCCCGTCGTCGCCTGCCGGGAGGCATCTTCGACTACATCGACGGTGGCGCGGAGGACGAGCGCACGATGCGGGAGAACTCGGCGGCCTTCGGGCGCTGGACGTTCGTCCCCCGCGTCCTGCGCGACGTGTCGCACATCGACGTGTCCACCGAGGTCCTCGGCGAACGCCTCGCAGCCCCGATCATCTTCTCCCCGACGGGATTCACCCGCATCGCCCACTCCCAGGGTGAACTGGCGGTGGCCAGGGTGGCCGCCCGCCACGGCCTGCCCTACTCGCTCTCCACCATGTCCACCCGCTCGATCGAGGAGGTGGCCGCCGTCAACCCGGGAACCAAGTGGTTCCAGGTGTACGTCTGGCGCGACCGGGACATGGTGCGCGACATGCTCATGCGCGCCGATGCCCACGGTTTCTCCGCGATACAGATCACCGTCGACACCGCCATTCTCGGACGGCGCGAGCGCGACGTGCGCCGCGGCTTCACCCTCCCGCCCGAACTCGGACTGGGCACCGTCGCCTCGGGACTGCGGCACCCCGGTTGGACATGGGACTTCGTGCGCGCCGAACCCATCACCTTCTCGAACGTCGAGCGATACGCCGGGGACAGGCGCCGCACCGCGGTGAATCTCTCGATGTTCATCGCCTCCCAGTTCGACCCGACCCTCTCCTGGGACGATGTGGCCTGGTTCCGCGAGAACTGGCCGGGCCGCATCATCATCAAGGGCATCCAATCGGCCGAGGATGCGCGACTCGCGACGGACCATGGTGTCGATGCGATCATGGTCTCGAACCACGGCGGACGCCAGTTGGACGGCGCACCTGCACCGATCGACATCGTTGCCTCCGTCCGGGACGCGGTCGGTCCCGATATGTGCGTCATCCTCGACGGCGGAGTGCGCCGGGGCTCGGACATCGTCACCGCGATCGCCCTCGGAGCGAACGCCGTCACCATGGGCCGCACCTACCTGTGGGGACTCGGTGCCGCCGGCGAGAAGGGTGTCGAAGCCGCGCTCGGCATGCTCACCTCGGAGATGCGGCGCTCGATGGCCCTCGCAGGACTGCGCAATCTCTCCGAGATCGACCGCTCGGTGGTGCGTCGCGCCGACTGACCCCGATCAGTCGCCCGTGAGCAGATTCGTGATGACCGCCTGGATCAGGTCGCCCCATTCGCTCCCGTCGACCGGGTCCTCGACCAGGTCGTCCACCAGTCGCCCGAACGTGTAGGCCTGCACGAAGGTCGCCACGACCTGCGGCGAGAAGCGGGATCCCACCCATCCCCGCTCGGAGACCTCCCGAACGAGGTCGATGAACGCGTCGGTGAGACGGCGTTGTTCGACGGCGAGAGCCGCCCGGAACTCGGGCTTGCCCCACGAGGAGCCGATGATCACGGCCCGGCTCGCCCGCTCGCGACGGCGCTCCTCCGATGATGCGATGAGGGCGAGACCCTTCACCTTCCCGAGGAAGTCCTCCCTGTTCGTCGATCGGCGCACGGCC
>JAULXU010000260.1:0-10894 GCA_032118285.1 Ilumatobacteraceae bacterium | reverse complement strand
CTCATCGTCAACTCCTTCGCCTCCTCGGTGACGGCCCGCAACACGGTGGCGGTCCACCAGAAGCTCGCCGCCCGCCATGAGGTGCAGGTGGTGGAGACGAACCGGCGGGGGCACGCCACCCGTTTCGCCGAGGATGCAGCCCGCCGCGGCATCGACGTCGTCGTCTCCTACGGCGGGGACGGCACCCTCAACGAGGTGGCCACGGGCCTCGCCACCACCGACACCGCCCTCGCCGTGCTGCCGGGGGGCTCGACGAACGTCTTCGCCCGCACGCTCGGCATGCCCAACGACGCCCTGGCGGCGGCGAACCTGGTGGTCGACGCCCTCGACCGGGGGGAGATAACGCCGATCGGACTCGGTCGGGCGAACGGTCGTTACTTCACCTTCCACACGGGCATGGGGTTCGACGCGGCCGTCGTTCGTCGGGTCGAACAGCGCGCGGCGCTCAAGCGATGGGCGGGTCACCCCCTCTTCGTCATGGCCTCGTTGCGCACATGGGCCCTCGACTACCGGGGCGAGGTGCCCACCTTCGACCTCGACTTCGGCGACGATGCGCGCCTCCATGGATCGCTGTTCTCCATCGTCATGAACACGAATCCCTACACGTACCTCGGCAACCGGCCCCTCGACATCGTCCCGACGACGGACCTGTCCTCGGGCCTGTCGGTGGTGAGCTTCACCTCGCTGCGGGCCGGTCGGGTGCTCGGCACCCTGGCCCGCGCGCTGCGCGGCGGCGGGGTGGGTCCGCGACCGTGGCTCGACGTGCGCACGAACGTGACCCGGGTGTCGGTGACGGCGCCGGCGGCGCCCTTCCCCTACCAGCTCGACGGCGACTACCTCGGCGAGATCGGACGCATCGAGCTCGACTGGGTCCCCGACGCGCTCCGCCTCGTGCGCTCCCACCCCTAGGAGCGGGTCACACCGCGAGGGCGACGTCGGGAACGTTCGTGACGATCCCGTCCACTCCCCACCGCGCGATCTCGGCCATCCTCACGGGGTCGTCGCAGGTCCAGGGGTTCACCTGCAGTCCGTGACGGTGACACGTCGCCACGAACGACTCCGTCAGCGACTCCACCCAGGGGTGACAGGCGAAATGGCCGTCGGCCGCGAGTGCGCGCGCATAGTCGTCGGCGCGCTCGTCGGCGACGGACACCGTGAGATGCGCCGTGCGCACACCGGGCCGCATGGCGCGCAGGGCGTCGATGGTGCTCCGCGAGAACGACGACACCACCCATCGGTGGTCCTCGTCCCGCGCATCGAGGAGGCCGGCCACCGCGGCGGCCATGGTCTCCTCCGGGTCGTGATCGGGGTCCCGGGGGTGGTTCTTGATCTCGATGTTCACCCACATGCCCTCGCACGCGTCGAGTGCCTCGGCGAGCAGCGGGACGTGGTCCGGCAGGTGCGCCGCGGGCATCTGATACAGCAGACTCCCGTCCGCGAGATGATCGTCGTGGTGCACCGCCATGGCTCCGTCGGCGGTGCGGCGCACGTCGAGCTCGACGGCGTGGGCACCCATCGCCGCGGCCGCACGGAATGCCGCGAGCGTGTTCTCCCTCTCGGCGACCGAGGCTCCACGATGGGCAATGACCTGAAAGGCGGGCATGACGATGGTCCTCTCCGGGGGGCCGTGGTGGGCCCGAATCCGCACCGAAAAATACACCGCTGGAACTTCCCCGCGCCGATTGTCTCTGCCCACTCCCGTCCGTAGGGTTCCCGGCGAGTGGTTCGCCACGACCCCGAGCGCTCGCGCTCCGTCACAAGAGAAGGACTCCCGACGTGTCAATTCTGGCGTCATCGCTCACCCTCGGAAGTGCGGACTACACCTGGCGCAACGCCGCCACGTGCAAGGACACCGATCCGGAGCTCTTCTTCCCCGTGGGAACAACCGGCCAGGCCCTCCTCCAGATCGAGAAGGCCAAATCCGTCTGTGGCGAGTGCCCCGTCAAGGTCGACTGCCTGCACTTCGCCCTGGACACGAACCAGGACACGGGCATCTGGGGCGGACTCTCCGAGGACGAGCGCCGACAGATCCGGCGCGACGCCACCGCGCTGCAGCGCAGCCAACGCGCCGCCCAGTGACCCTCGTACCGACGCGGGACGCGCGGTCACTCTGAGTCGACGGGAACCCGGAGGGACACCACGGTCCCCGTTCCTGTTCCGTCCATCCCGGCGTCGGTCAGGTCTCCAGCGAGGGCAGGGCGCATCTCGATGGTGCCGGCGAGTTCCGTCGTGACGAGGGTGCGCACGATCGACAGTCCGAGTCCGGTCGCCGCCGAGAGGTCGAAATCCGGCGGGATTCCCCGTCCGTCGTCCACGACGTCGATGGCGAGTGTCGAGCCGTCGGTGGAGAGCCGCACCACCACCGAACCCCCTCCCGCCGAGAAACCGCCGTGGTCCACGGCGTTCTGGAGCAGTTCCGTCATGACCACCGACAGCGGGGTGACCACGTGGGCGGGCAGGCGCCCGCCGTCGCCGGACACCGTGAAGCGGATCGGGCGGTCGGGCGACTGCAGGCTCTCCTCGACGAGACGCAGCAGCGGACGCACGACCTCGACGAAGACGACCTCGTCACCCGCCTCGTGCGAGAGCGTCTCGTGCACGAGCGCGATGGTGCGGATGCGCCGGACGCTCTCGGTCACCGCCGCACGGGCCTCGTCCGACTCGAGTCGTCGCGCCTGCAGGCGCAGCAGGGAGGAGATGGTCTGCAGGTTGTTCTTCACACGGTGGTGTATCTCCCGGATGGTTGCGTCCTTGGAGAGGATGAGCCTGTCGCGACGGCGCAGTTCGCTCACGTCGCGAAGCAGCAGCACCGCCCCCGTCACCCGGACGACACCGTCCTGGGACTCGACGAGAGGAATGCAGCGCACGAGGAGGGTGATGTCGCCCGACTGCTCGAACTCCTCGACGACGGGTTCGGCGCGCTCGAAGGCGCGGCGCACCGACGAGTCGGCAACCCCCAGTTCGGCGAGGGTCTGGCCCACGGCGTTCGCGCTGATGCCCGCGCGATGCAGGGCGCTCACGGCGTTCGGCGACGCGTAGACGACGCGGGCCGCGGCGTCGAGCACCACGGCGCCGTCACCCACGCGCGGTGCCACACTCGAGTCCGCGACGCGACCCCGGAAGGGGAAGGTGCCGGCCGCGACCATTCCGGCGAATCGATCGAAGAGTCCGAGATAGGTGCGTTCCAACTCGCCCGGCTGGCGACCGGAGCGGCGGGTCCACTCCCGCGAGAGCACCGCGATCACCGTGCCCTCGTGGCGGACCGGGATGGCCGCCATGCGGCACTCGTCGGGGATCCCGGCGACATCGATGTCGCCCTCGGCGACGCGCCCGGTCTCGGCGGCCGTGGCGAGCAAGGGGCGATCCTCGTCGCGCACGCGGACGCCGACGAGGTCGGCGAGGTGGATGGTTTGTCCCGTCGCCGCGCGCACCTGGGCCACGACGATCCAGCCGCCCTCGCGGGTGCGCACGTGCAGGACAAGGTCGGCGAAGCTGAGGTCGGCGAGCATCCCCCACTCGCCCACGAGGTTGGCGAGATGGCCGATCTGCTCCTTCGAGAGTTCCGTGTGCTGGCGCGCGAGTTCACCGATGGTCGACATGTCCGTCCCTTCCGTCCCCCATCCTTGTCGTCGCCGACCCGAGCGCCGACACGATGGCGTCCACTCCCGTCGAGGCGCGGTCCCCCGGCGCACCGACCACCAAGGGAACCACGACCACCGGGACGCCCTCCTCGGCCAGGGTCGCCACGGCATCGCGATGGCGCGCCGCGACCGACCGCACCTCGGCGAGTGCCGAGCGCACGGAAGCCGCGATTCGTCCGGCCGAATCGGGCCCGACGATGCCGGCGGCGACGGCCGCGGCGGAGAAGCCCTCCCAGTCCGCGGATTCGGCCTCCGCGCCGGGTTCCTCGGTCACCCGGTTCACGACGAGGAGGCGGGCTTCCATCGCCCGGCGGCGCAGCTCCCGCGCGAGGTGGACGGCCTCGGTGGCCGGTGCCGGCTCGGGACCGGCCACGACCACCGATGCCGTGCCGGCGGACCGCAGGGTGGCCTCGACCGCCGTTGCCCGGGCGATGAAACCCTGCTCCATCGACTGGAGGAGGGAGAAGAACTCGCCGATGTCGGCGAGAAACTGCGCGCCGAGGATCCGGTCCGCGATCTGGAAGAAGGGGCGGGACGCGAGCGACAGCGCGCGCGACCGGTAGGGCAGTGTGAGCCAGCGAAGCAGTCGACCGCCGAAGAACTCGCGCATGCGGGTGGGCGCGTCGAGGAGGTCGAGCGCGTTGCGTGAGGGCGGGGTGTCCACCACGACGACGTCCCACTCGCCCCCGACGCCCAGCTCGTGGAGCTTCTCCATGGCGATGTAGTCGTGACTGTTCACGAAGCGCGACGTGATGTTGTGGTACAGCGGATTGGCGATGATCCGCTCTGCGGAGGCCGCGTCGCGGGCGTGGCGGCGCACGAGGTCGTCCCATCCCGCCTTGGTGTCGAGCATCGCCACGGACATCGCGCCGGGCCCGGCCCCCTCGACGGGGACGATGTCGGTGCCGATGACGTCCAGGCCGAGCGCCTGGGCGAGACGCCGGGCCGGATCGACGGTGATGACGAGCACACGCGCACCGCGTCGGGCCAGGGACAGACCGAGTGCGGCCGACGTGGTGGTCTTGCCCACACCGCCGCTGCCGCACACCAGCACGAGGCGACAATCCCCGAGAAAGTCGATCGGGGCGCTCATCCGGGTGCCCCGAACACCGCGTCGAGCGCGGCGGCGACCCGGTCGGGGGCAACGAGAGGAACCTCGCGCACCGGGACGGGAGACACCGCGGCGGCAAGACGCTCCACCTGTTCGCGGCTGTCGCGCCACCGCACAAGCAGCGTCTCGGCGGCGTCGAGAGCCGCGACGACTCCGGGATCGCACGGCAGGGCAAAGCCGGCACACGCCCGGCGCAGCGCCTCGAACCCTGCAACGTCGTCGGGGTCCACCGGCGGGACGGGGCATCCGTTCACCACGACGAGGGCGGTGTCGACGTCGGTCTCGGTGCGCACGCGCTCCACGAGCGCGACGGTCTCGGTGACGACCATGTCCTCGGGGCGCGATGCCACCACGATTCCGGTCGTCGCCGGGTCGTCGAGGATGGCGAGCATCCACGAGGTCTGATCGGCGAGCGGCCCGCGGGGAACGAGCGACCGGATGACGCGGGGCGAGTCGATCTGGCTGACGATGTGGCCGCTGGCCTCGCCGTCCACGACCACGAGGTCGTACCGACGCTCGCGCACCTCCCAGCACACCTTGCCCACGGCCAGCACCTCTTTCACCCCCGGGGCGGCGTCGGCGACGAAGTCGAGCGTGGAGGCGAGCGGTCCGAGACGGGCGGCGACGGGAAGTCGAATGTGCACCCGCAGGTACTCGCGAAGAGCGGGCTCGGTGTCCATGGCCATGACGAAGAGGCCATCGCCGGCCGGCACGGGCTCGAACCCCGCGCCCGGCACCCCGAGCATCGCCGCCAGGCTTCCTTTGGCGTCCATCTCCACGGCCAGCGTGCGCAGCCCGCGCGCGGCCGCCCCGCGCGCGATGGCGGCGGCGACGGAGGTCTTGCCCGAGCCTCCCTTGCCCGTGACGAACAGGAGCCGCCGGGAAAAGAGGTCGTCCAGGTCAGCCGCCGAAGCCGATGCGGCGCTCGGCCGCCGCGGACCCGATCTCGACATAGGCAATGCGTTCGGCGGGCACCGCGATGTCGCGGCCCTTCTTGTCGGTCACCCAGAGCACGGCGGAAGCACCGGAGAGGACCCCGTCCACCGCCGCCTTCAGGGCGCTGCGGACGCCCTCGTCGTCCTCGAGCTCGATGTTGATCTCACGGGGTGCGTTCGTCACGCCGATGCGGATGTCCACGTCGTTGTCTCCTGTTCACGGGGGTTGCCGACGCGCTCACGGTACCGCACGCACCGCGGCACTCAGAGAAGCTTGAGTCCCTTGCTGAACAATCGACGGGGGCGGGTCTCGTCGAGCGCCCGGGCGAGTTCGTGAAAAGCGACACCCGTCTCCGAATCCGGCGCGTGGGCGGCCACGGGACGGCCCTCGTCGCCCCCCTCGCGCAACAGAGACACGAGCGGGATGCGGGCCAGCAGCGGCACCGACAGGTCGCGGGCCAGTTCCTCGCCGCCACCCGATCCGAAGATCTCGTATCGCTTGCCGTCGTCGCCGGAGAACCAGGACATGTTCTCCACCACACCGCGGACGGGCAGCTTGACCATCTCGGCCATGGCCGCCGAGAGACGCGCCACCTTCTGCGCCGCCGGCTGGGGTGTGGTCACCACTATGACCTCGGCGCGCGGCAGGTGCTGGGCCAGGCTCAGCGCCACGTCACCCGTGCCGGGTGGCATGTCGACGAGGAGGTAATCGGGCTCATCCCAGTGCACGTCGGTGAGGAACTGCTCGAGCGCCTTGTGCAGCATCGGGCCCCGCCACACGACCGCCTTGCCATCCTCGATGAAGTGGCCGATGGAGATGCACTTGACCCCGTGGGCCACGGGCGGCACGATCATCGCGTCGATGACCACGGGATCGTGCTCCGCTCCGAGCATTCGCGGAATCGAATAGCCGTAGACGTCGGCGTCGAGCACCCCGACGGAGTGCCCGCGCGCCACGAGCGCCACGGCGAGATTCGTCGTGACGCTCGACTTGCCCACTCCCCCCTTGCCGGAGGACACGAGGATCACGCGCGTGGTGCTGTCGTTGGCGAGGAAGGGATTGACGCGCTGGCTGCCGCCGCCCTCGGGCGCACCACCGGGACCGCCGACGATGCGGCGCACGTTGGCCCGCTCCTCGTCGGTCATCACGCCGAAGTTGACGGTGATGTCGAGCCCCTCGGCGAGGGGCGCCAGTGCGCCGCGCACCCGGGAGTCGATCTCGTTGCGCATCGGGCAACCCGACACCGTGAGCACCACGGTGAGCGACAGAAGTCCCGGGGCGACGACGACGTCGCGCACCATCCCGAGCTCGACGATGGAACGGTTGAGTTCCGGGTCGTCGACGGCTCGCAGGGCCTCGATGACCTGGTCTGACGTGGGCTTGGCCATCTCCGCGGAGCTCCTTGGTCGGGGGTGGAACCGCGGTGTCCGCGCCGGGGAACGGCACATTTGCACTACGGCCATAGGTAGAATACCGCCGTGAGCGAGACGACCACCAGCGTCATTGATCCTCAGGCCTTCACAGCCACCGTGTCGGCTCTCACGTCCGCCTTCGGCGACCCCACCCGCAGGGCGATCTATCTCTTCTCCCGCGAACACGACACGGGTGTCACCGCGACCCAGGTCGCCGAGAGGTTCGACCTGCACCCGAACGTCGCCCGTCACCACCTCGACAAGTTGGCGGCAGGGGGCTACCTCGAAGTGTCGGTGGAGCGCACGAGGGGCGGAGGAGTCGGTCGACCCTCCAAGCACTACCGGGTCGCGAGCAAGGATCTCGACGTCGAGCTTCCCGTGCGCACGGACGACCTGATCCTCATCCTCCTCGGTAAGGCGCTCGCCGCGCTCCCTCACGACGTCGCCCACGGCCTCGCCGAGTCGGTCGGCAACGAGTACGGACGCGCGATGGCCACCGGTCTCACCGGACACGACGCCGCCGTCGGCCACCGTTCGCTGCGCTCGGCCGTGCAAGCCGTGGCCGACGCCCTCACCGCGCACGGATTCGCCTCGCGCGCCGACAAGGGCAACGAAGGCCTGAGAATCGTCACCAGCCACTGTCCGTTCGGCGACGTGGCCATCGAGCACCCCGTCCTGTGCGCGGTCGAGCGCGGGATGGTCAAGGGCATGCTCGACGCCATCTACGGGGAGACCGATCCCGAAGTGACGGCCACCATCGCCGGTGGCAACACGTTCTGCGTCACCACCATCTAGCCGCCATCCGGGCGACAGCCCGGCCCGTCCCGAGGAGATTCCCATGACATCCATCGCCGACAGACCCGCCGACACCGGTACATCCATCGCCGCCCGCGTGGCGGGACTGCGTGCCGTGTTCGACTCGCGCCGCACCCGCGACCTCGGCTGGCGCGAGGGTCAGTTGCGGGCGATGAAACGGATGCTCGAGGAGAACGAGGACGCGCTCGGCGCCGCCCTGCGCGCCGACCTCGGCAAACCCGACGTCGAGGGATACGTGACCGACATCGCCTTCGTCATCGGCGAGCTCGACCTCATGATCCGCAACCTGCGCCGCTGGAACAAGCCGCGACGCGTGTCCTCTCCCCTCGTCACGCTGCCCTCCCGTTCGACGATCGTCCCGGAACCCCTCGGGGTCGTGCTCGTCATCGCGCCGTGGAACTATCCCGTGCAGCTCCTCCTCGTGCCGGCCGCGGGTGCCATCGCAGCGGGGAACACCGTCGTGCTGAAGCCCTCCGAGGTCTCGGCCGAGACCTCGGCCCTCATCGCCCGTCTCGTCCCGCGCTACCTCGACGACGAAGCCGTCGCGGTGGTGGAGGGCGGGGTTCCCGAGACCACCGCGCTGCTCGCCGAACGCTTCGACCATGTCTTCTACACGGGCAACGGCACCGTGGGTCGCATCGTCATGGCCGCCGCCGCCCGGCACCTGACACCGGTGACACTCGAGTTGGGCGGCAAGAGCCCGGCGATCGTCGACGCCTCCGCCGACATCGAGGTCTCCGCGCGACGGATCGCCTGGGGCAAGTGGCTCAACGCGGGCCAGACCTGCGTGGCGCCCGACTACGTCCTCGTCCACGAGTCGGTGCGCGACCGTCTGGTGGACGCCGTCGGCCGGTGCATCCGCGACTTCTACGGTGACGACCCCCGCGCGAGCGACAGCTACGGCCGCATCGTGTCGGCCCGGCACTTCGACCGCCTGCGCGGACTGATGTCGGGGGGCACTCCGGTCATCGGCGGCGAAACCGTGGCCGAGGAGCGCTACATCGCCCCCACCGTGCTCGCCGACGTGGACGTCTCGTCGCAGCTCATGAACGAGGAGATCTTCGGCCCGCTGCTCCCGATCATCCCGGTCGGCTCGATCGCCGAGGCGACGGCCTTCGTCCGCGCGCGCAGTCATCCCCTCGCGCTGTACGTCTTCGCCCGCGACAAGTCGGTGGTGCGGGAGGTGCTCGACACCACGACCGCCGGCGGAGTGACCGTGAACGGCACTCTCATGCACCTCACCAATCCGAATCTCCCCTTCGGCGGGGTCGGGGAGAGCGGCATGGGCGCGTACCACGGTCGCGAGAGCGTCCGCATCTTCCAGCACCTCAAGCCCGTGCTCGCCCGCGGAACCCGGATCGACCCGTCGCTGGCCTATCCGCCGTACACCGCGCGCAAGGCCCGCATCTTCCGCCGCCTGCTCTGACGCCTCGCGGGGTCAGTCGCCCCAGTGGCGCTGTTCGTGGAACGGGTCGCCGCGCATGTGGTACCCGTTGCGCTCCCAGAAACCGGGGGCGTCCCCGGCGATGAGTTCGATGCCGCGCAGCCATTTCGCGGACTTCCAGAAATAGAGGTGCGGAACCACCATGCGCACCGGTCCCCCGTGCTCGGGCTCGAGCGGCGTGCCGTCGTGTTCCCAGGTGACGAGGCAGTCGTCTCCGAGGACGTCGGAGAGAGGGAGGTTGGTGGTGTACCCCTCGTCGGCGTGCATCATCACGTGGTCGGCCGTGTCGAGGGGGCCGGCCAGGGCGAGCACGTCGCGCACCCGCACACCGCGCCACCGGGTGTCGAAGCGCGACCACTTGGTCACGCAGTGGATGTCGCACACGGTCTCGGTCACCGGCATCGAGACGAGGTCGTCGAACCCGAGCGTCACCTCGCGACCGACGAGGCCGAAGATCCGCAGTGACCACGCCCCCGGGCTGTACTCGGGCACGTCCCCGACGTGCAGAACCGGGAAGCGGTTGGTGAGGTACTGGCCGGGGGGAAGTCGCGCCGGATCGAACCCCATCGCCTCCACCTCGCGCCGGTTGCGTTCGAAGAATCCCACGCGGACAGTGTGCCGAGACGGGCAGGGGTTCCGCACCCCTCGCTACCGTGGACCCGTGCCCCTGTACATCGTGCGCCACGCCAAGGCCGAGAATCGCTCCGCGTGGACCGACGACGACGCCGTGCGACCCCTCACCGCCGAGGGTGTCGCCCAGGCCGAGGCGATCGCGGAAGTGCTCGCTCCCGCGGCGGCGGGACCGCTGCTCTCGAGCCCGTACCTGCGGTGCCTGCAGACCCTCGCTCCCCTCGCCGACCGGCTCGGCCTGTCCGTGCTGCCCGACGAACGGCTCTCAGAGGGCGCGCCGTTCGAGCCCGCCCTCGACCTCCTCGGGGACGTGCCCGACGGTGCAGTGCTGTGCAGCCACGGCGACCTCATCCCCGACCTCCTCGACGCCCTCGTACGACGGGGCATGTCGGCGAACGGGCTTCCGACCGGGCTCAAGAAGGCGGCGATGGTCGTCGTGCACCGGGAGGACGGGCGCCCCGTGCGGGCCGAACACCGGCCCGCGCCCTGAATCAGCGGCCTGCGGCCGCGTCGACCTGCTCGGCGATGGCGGCGACGAAGGACGCCACCTCGGCCGGTGGGTCGAGGGCCCTGCACGCGTCCACGCGAGGCTTGGCGAGCCCGGCGTCCCCGATGAAGCGGAAATACACGATGCCGAGCAGGCAATGGGCGTCGGGATACGACGGGTCCAGGGTCAATGCGCGCTCGAGACCCGACACGGCCGTCGACAGGGCCAGGGCCCGCACCTCGTCCGATGCCTCCCGCGCGGCGAGCGCGAGGAGCCACGACTGGTACGTGAGCGCCTCGACGCTGTCGGGATCCACCTTGAGGACGTCGGCGTAGATCTCGATCGCCCTCGCGGGGTCGGTGAAGTTGAGCGATCGAGCCATGGCGAGCATGCCGGCGATCGACGTGTCGATGCCGC
>JAULXU010000259.1:2267-6728 GCA_032118285.1 Ilumatobacteraceae bacterium | reverse complement strand
CCGGTCCCGCATTCTTGGGACCCTCTTACCCTGCTCCGACAGTCTCCTTACCCGGGACGACGACCATGTTCCCGTCGGGGGAACTCCGGCGCGACCCACGGGTCGTCACATGTCGAAAGGACACATCATGAGAACAGCATCACGATTCACGAGGATCGCCGTGGCGGCGGGACTCGTCGTCACGAGCGGAGCGGCCGTCTTCGGTCTCACCAGTTTCGCCAGCGCCCAGACCGGGGACACCCCTGCGGTCGTCCCGGCCGTCACCGAAGACTCCGTTCCCGCACTCGACCGCGCCAGACCGCTGGCCGTGGCCGCCGAGGCCCTCGGCATGACCGAGGCCGAACTGCGCGCCGAACTCGCGGCGGGCAAGTCCATCGCCGATGTGGCAGAGGCCAAGGGCATCGATGTCCAGACCGTGATCGACGCACTCGTCGCCCGGTTCACCGAGCGGGCCGCCGAGATGGTGAACAAGCCCGGTCTCCCCCGCGAGGGACGCGATGGCCGCGGCAGGGGTGTGCGCGGTGCCGGCAAGGTGCTCGGGAGCGAGGCCCTCACCGGCCTGCTCGACCTCACCCGCGCCGAGATCCGTGACCGCCTGAAGGCGGGTTCGAGTCTGGCCGCCATCGCCGAAGCCCAGGGGGTGTCAGTCGAGGACCTGAAGGCGACCCTCATCGCCGACGTCACGGCGCATCTCGCTCAGAAGGTCGCCGCGGGCGAGCACACCCAGGCAGAGGCCGATGCCAAGCTGGCGAAGTTCACCGCGAACATCGACAGGCTGATCAATGCCGCGCCGCGCCTCGGCGGTCGTGGCATGCGTGGCGGAGCCGACCAGGATATGAACGACGGCGCCCCGTCCGTGGAGGACGGCGCCCTCGCGGGCATCTAGAGAGTTCCGGCGTCGAGGCGGTCGAGCACCGTCCTCGCCCGGATGCGCACCTCGGCGGCGTCCGCGAGCTTGCGGGCGCCGCCGATCTGCGTCGTCATGCGGTGATTGCGGGCGAATCGATCGGCATGCCGGAGCAGGAAATCCCAGTACAGGGTGGTGAAGGGGCACGCATCGTCACCGGTGCGCTTGCGTCGGTCGTAGGCGCAACCCCGGCAATGGTCGCTCATCTTGTCGATGTAGGCGCCTCCGGCGGCATACGGCTTGGTGGCCATGCGGCCGCCGTCGGCGTGCAGGGCCATGCCCACGACGTTGGGCACCATCACCCATTCGGCGCCATCGACGAACATCTCCCACATCCAGTCCGTCAGCTCGTCGGGGCGCACCCCGGCGAGGAGGGCCAGATTCCCCATCACCATGAGACGCTGGATGTGGTGGGCCCAACCCCGCTCGTGCACGGCACCGACGGCCGCGGACACGCACGCCATCGAGGTGCGGGACGGGTCGCGGAACACCGGAGGCAACGGTCTGGTCGCACCGAGTTCGTTGAGACCCGCGTACTCCTCTCCGAGGAACCAGTACAGCCCGTGCACGTATTCCCGCCAACCGATCACCTGGCGGATGAATCCCTCGGCCGACGCGACGGGTACGTTCCCGGCCTCCCAGGACCGTTGCACCGCGTCGCACACCTCGCCGGGCAGGAGAAGACCGTTGTTGAGGTACGGGGAAAGGAGCGAATGGGCGAGGTGCCAGTCACCGGTCATCATCGCGTCCTCGTGCGGCCCGAAGTGGGGCAGCACGTCCTCGACGAAGTGACGAAGCCGCTCGAGCGCGCCGGCGCGGGACGTTGCCCACAGACCGTCCGACACCGATCCGACGCACCCGGACGGCATGTCCGCGAGCACCTCGCGGTCGATGTCGTCGAGTGATCCCATGGGTGCTGCGGGCCACGGAACGCCACCGCGGGGAGGCCCCTGCCGGTTGTCCTTGTCGTGGTTCCAGCGCCCCCCGGCAGGCTCGGCACCCTCCATGAGGTAGCCGAGGCGCACGCGTTGTTCGCGGTAGAAGTCCTCCATCCGCAGCGACTTTCGCCCCGATGCCCATGCGGAGAATTCGTCGGGCGTGACGAGGAACTGATCGGAGGGCACCGTCGCCACTCCGAGCGACTCCAGCAGGCGTCGTGCGCGTCGGCCGTTGGGGGCAGTTGCAATCAGGATCCGTCCCGGCTGCCCGTCCCGATGGGCCTCGATGCCCGCGCGCATCGTCGCCGACCGACGATGATCCACCGTGAATCCCTCGGCCCTCAGGTCGGCGACGAAATGGCGCATCGAGGACAGGAGAAAGTGGAGGCGACGCGCGTGCCACGGACGTCCGCCGATCTTGTCGTCGGCCTCGATGATGAGCACGGTGTCCCGACCCGGCACGGCATCGGCGAGTGCGCCGATGGATCGGTTGCACTGGTCGCCGAAGACGAGGATGGTGCGCTCCGCGGGGGTTTCCTGCGTCGCCATGGAGTCACGCTAACGGAGCGTCATCCGATGACGAGCGGAGGCTCCCGCACGGTCGTTGCCTCGGCGGACACCTCGGGAAACGGAATCCATCTCCCCACGAGCGGAACGGACGCGGTCCATGGTCTCGTCAAGGTGACCGTGACGAGACCGGTCGCCCCGTCGAGTGACACCGCCACGCGCGTCCCCGGAGGAACCGCCGCGACGGCCGCCGCGCCGGGATGCTCGGCCGCCGCTGCGACACGGGCCGCTCGACGGGCGAGATCGTCGAGACGCAGCACAGCAAGGCAGAAGTGCAGCACCAGAAGCACGAGGACGGCGGAGGCGGCGAGGAGCGGCGCGACGAGGGCGAACTCGACGGCAGCCTGCCCGCGGCGATCAGGGGGAGGACGGCGCACGCGAGATGACCTGGTCGAACACGGCATCGAACAGCGAGCCGATGCGACCCGCACCTCCTCCTGCCGTGGCCCAGGCGATGACGAGTGAGGCGATGATCGCGGCCACGAGGAGGATGAGGGCGTACTCGGTGGTGGCCTGACCGCGATGGTCGCGTGGGCGACGGTGCGTCGTTCGCCGCGCGGGGTGATGGTCGTGCATGGGGTCTCCTGTCAGCCGACGGTGGGACCGAGATGTGTCGTCGCGACGACGAGCAGGGGCACGACACCGACCAGGAGGAACGAGGGCAGGATGCACAGCACCACGGGGAATGCGAGCACGGAGGGGAGCCGTCGCACCGCCTCGTCGACACTGCGCCGTCGCCGCGCCCGGCTCTCGGCCCCGAGACGTGACGCAGCGTCGGCGATCGGGAGACCGTCACGGAGTGCGCGCACCAGAATCCGTTCCAGGTCGGCGCGATCAGGACCCGGACCCAGTTCCCGCAACCCGGCGATCACCTCGGCGACGCCACGGCCGGACCGCAGTGCGACGGCGGCCGCGTCGGCCGGGAGAGCGTCGTCACCGGCCCGGTGGAGCGTCCGCATCACCGCGCGTGATGTCCACGCGCGACCGACCACGTTGAGGAGCAGGCCGCCGAGGAGGACCGGCAGGAGCGCGCCCGACGTCACCCCGCGCCGCACCGCGGAGGATCCGAGGAGCGCGAGTGTTCCCCCCGCGAGGGGAAGTGCGGTGAGGAGGCGCAGCGTGAGTCGAGCCTGGGCGGTGGCGACGCGAAGTTCGCCGTGGAGCACGTGGCGGGCCCGCAGCAGCCCGGCCACGGTGTCGAGGCCGTCGGGGTCGAAGGTGTGTCCCGTCGTGCAGATCTCCACGAGCTCGAGCATCCGCGCGGCGTCACCGCCTGCCCGGGCACGGGCTTCGCGCACGGCGGTCGTGAGCGGGCGGCGCGCGGAGACACCTGCACGGACGGCTCGCCACGGATCGTCGGGCGTCTCGATATCAGGTCCCCCGAGTGCCGCATCCACGGATTCGCCGGCTCGAATCGATCTGGCGACCTGTTCGCATGTGTCGGCCCACGCGAGCAGGAGGTCGCCGTGTCGGACCACCGGGCGATCCGGGCTCTCGATGCCGACACGCCGGGTCTCGTCGCGGCATCGACCCCGGTGTGCGCACCCGGCCAGCGCACCGGCGCGCCGACGTGCCGGTCGCCGATCGCAACTCCGCGCGAGGAAAGGAGCCACGACGAGGAGCACGGCAACGAACGTCGCGATTCCCGTGAGGACGGTCACGACGGGCGCGCGGTGACGAGTCGGCGGCTCTCGTCGCGCTCGAGGATGCCGGTGATGCGCCTGCGGCCCGCGGTGTCGCGGTCGAGATGGACGACCGCATCCACCGAGTTGTCGACCAGGTCATCGACCGCCGCGCCGCTCCACTGCGGTGCATCGCGCAGTACCAGGGAGCGGATGCGACCGACCGCATCGGCGGCCGAACGGGCGTGCACGGTCGACCAGCAGCCGCGGTGTCCCGAGGCGAGGGCGAGAAGCATGTCGATCGCCTCGGCACCGCGGACCTCGCCGACCACGAGTCGGTCGGGTCGGAGCCGCAACGAGGCGCGCACGAGATGTTGCAGAGTCACCTCACCGCGGCCGTCGACCCCGGCGGGGCGCGTCTGCAGGC
>JAULXU010000259.1:0-2257 GCA_032118285.1 Ilumatobacteraceae bacterium | reverse complement strand
ACCACGTGGGGGTGCACGAAACGCAGCTCGGCGGTGTCCTCGGCGCAGACGATGCGCTCCCTCTCGCCGAAGAGCCGACTCACGGACGACAGGAGTGAGGTCTTGCCGGTCGAGGTGGCTCCGGACACGAGCACGTTGCGTCGCTCGTCGACGAGTCGTGCGACGTCGGCGACGGTTCCGGGCGACCCGAACGCGGCGAGAGGGATGATGCTGCGACGGAAACGTCGCACCGACAGGATCGGCCCGCCGTGGGCCACGGGTTCGATCACGGCACAGACCCGTGTGCCGTCGGCGAGGGCGCAATCGAGAACGGGCGAGAGGAGGTCGAGTCGGCGGCCGGTCGTGCGGGCGAGCAGTTCGAGGCAGAGCGCGACCTCGTCCCCGCCGATTCGGCCCGTCGGCGCGAGACCGTCGGGCGTCTCGGTCCACACGGAACCGTCGTGCAGCACCATGATTTCGGACACCTCGGGATCGTCGAGATGTTGCTGCAGCACCGCGAGGGGAGCGAGGTCCGGTGCGCGCTCTCGGGGCGTCACGCCACCGGGAGGTGACGGCCGAGGAGTTGTTCCACCCGCGAGGGGAGCAGACCGGCATCCACGGCGCGGGCGATGGCCGCGGTGTGGGGAATAGTCGCCGTCACGGGGACGCCGAGCACGTGCGCCACGTCGTTGACGGTGAGGGCCCGGTCGCTCTCCTTCATCACGTAGACGGTGCTGGGGCGCGGCAGTGCTGAGGCGCGCCGCAACGAGAGGTAGCAGGGCCGTGTCACCATCGCCACGGTGGGCATCACCGCCAGGATCCCCACGGGAACCGGTCCGGTCCCGCCGTCGATGACGACGTCGGCGTCGAGTCCGGCGATGAGGTCGGCCAGTGCCTCCCAGCGCGGGGCGCCCTCGATGAAGCGGCCTCCACGGTGCACGAGGAGGAGCGCGTCGTTGATCGCCGTGGCCCTGGCGAGCAACGCCTCGCTTCCGGCCCCGCCGTCGCCGAGCCATTCGTTCATGCCGGGTCCGGCGGGTTCGGGGATGCCGAGGACGGCGGGAACATCGCCGCACCAGTCGAGCAGCAGGGTGCGATGTCCGCGAGCCGAACGCAGCAGGGCGTGTGAGACGGCGACCACCGTGGTGCCGTTGCCGCCCTTGGGCGACGTGAAGAAGGTGTTCATCGGACTCCTCGCTCGCCGACCGGGTGCCGGCGCGCGCCGATGTGTGCCCCTCGCCGGGCGACCGGTCAGGTACCGACGGCGTTGCGCAGGGGTTCGTCGCGCACCCAGTGCCCGAGGTTCTCCACGAAGATGTCCACGGCGCGCTCCGCCGAGCGTGGCGAGGATCCCGAGTTGTGCGGCGTGACGATGACGTTGTCCATCGCCCACAACGGACTGGTCCCGGGCAGCGGTTCCACCTCGAACACGTCGAGGCCCGCCCCGGCGAGCCGGCCGTCGCGCAGGGCCTCGATGAGCGCGGCTTCATCCACCAGTTCACCGCGTCCGACGTTGATGAATCGCGCCCCCCTCTTCATGCGCGCAAATGCAGCGGCGTCGAAGAGGCGGCGCGTCTCGTCGGCCAACGGGAGGGCCACGGCCACCCAATCGGCCCGTCCGAGGACGTCGGACAGCGCGGCGAAGGGGAAGGTGGGACACGGTTCGTGGCCCGTCGGCGTCCGTCGCACTGCCTCCACCGACATGCCGAGGGCGACGCCGAGTCGGGCGATCTCGCTGCCGATGGGACCCATGCCGATGACGGCGAGCGAGGCCCCGTCGAGTTCCTCGATGGGATGCATGTTCCACTCGGCGTTGTCCTGGCTGCGCATCCATCCCCGCAGGTCGCGACTGAGGGCGAGCATGTAGAGAATCGCCGTCTGGGCGATGGGCGACGCCGTGGCACCCGAGGAATTGGTGAGCATCACCCCGCGCTCGATCTGTTGGACGAAGAAGGGGCTGTCGACCCCGGCAGAGAACGAGTGCAACCACCGCAGCGACGGGGTGCCCATGATGGACAGGGCGATGCCACGGGTGCGGTCGGGCCACACGTCGGAGGAGAAGAAGGCGACGTCGACGTCGGCGAGGACATCGGCGGGGAGTGGATCGACGCCCTCGTAGACGACGCGTCTCGCATCGGGCGCGGCGGCAGCGATGCGTCCGCCGTGGGATCGCCACACGTTGTCGCTCGCGAGGATCGCCCGCACATCGGCCATCACCCCACACTAGGTACGCGCCTCGAGGGGACGCGTCCCCGGACGGGCGGTACGGTCGGGGCAT
>JAULXU010000258.1:7885-10885 GCA_032118285.1 Ilumatobacteraceae bacterium | reverse complement strand
GCGCCCTCTGACGTGAGGTGGAAGCCGTCGGTGGCGAACCAGGTCGTCCTGCCCGCAGAGATCTTCTTCCAGTCGAGGAGTCGCACGTTCGGGTAGAGGTCGCGCAATCCGGCGAAGAGCACGTTGTTCGCTTCGATGTAGCCCTTGTCGCCCGCCGAGGGCACCTGCAGGTTGACCACGAGCACGCGGGGCACGTCCCGCAGCGGCTCGAGGACCCGTTCGATGGCCTCGGCACTCGTCGGGCCGTTCGTCCCCAGATGGATGATGACGACACTGCCGAAGGCGTTGCGCGCCTTCAGGTAGTTGAAGTTCTGCAGGGCATCGAAGAACTGCCTGTCACGACGGGCGTCGACCGTGATGCCCTGCTCCGAGAGGCGTCTCGACGCTCCGAGCATGACCGAGTCCCCGATGGCGAACACGTCCACCTTGGCGGAGGGATCGGAGGTGGTGGTGGCACCGGGAGCCGTGCTCGGAACCGTCGTCTCGTTGGCGTCCAGGCTGGCGGTGATGTCGTCCGGGATGACCTCGGCGGTGGTCATGCGCGCCACCGCCCACGCGGGCACCAGCAGCACGAGGCCGGCGACCATGAGCGGGGCGAGCGACTGGCCGCCCGCGGCGCGCAGACCGCGGAGCATCTCGGCCGCGCGACCGTCGCGCACGGGCTTCTCCACGAACCGGTACGACAACTCGGTGAGGCCGCCCGAGATGAGCATGCAGCCCACGAACTCACGGCCCGTGAGGGCGTTGCCGGCGTTGGTGCGGAACACCTGGAACACGGTCCAGTGGTAGAGGTACAGGCCGTAGGACCGGGTCCCGATCCAGACGAACACGGGATTGCCGAGCACATGGCGCCCCAGCAGGGACGCCGGGTTCGTCACCGATGCGATGACGGTCAGGGTGGCGATGCCCGTCACCAGCAGGCCTCCCCGGTAGAGGAACTCGACCGGGACCGCCCCCACGTCGGTGACGAAGCGGGTCATGTGCACCCAGCTGGCCAGGAACGCGAGCACCGCGATGCCGGCCACTCCCACCAGATCGAGGGTGCCGGTGGCCTGCACGACGCGGCCACGCGAGAGCTTCCAGGGGCGCCACAACATGGCCAGCCCGGCTCCGAGCAGCAGTCCGCTCATGCGCGTCGGTGTCGAGAGATAGATGAGGTCCGTGCGCAGCACCTCCCGGCCCAGGATCGAGATGTACTTGTCCGGCGTCTCGACCGGATTGATCGCCCGACCCGGGACGAAGAGGACCGCATTCACCGCGGTGACGAGCAGAGCGAGACCGCCGAACCACAGTCCGACGACGGGCTGGCCGGACGGACGCACGCGACGCAGGACGGCGAACATGACGACCGGCCAGAAGACGTAGAACTGCTCCTCGACCGCGAGCGACCACAGATGACGGAGCGGCGCGAAGGCCGAGGCGGAGGTGTACGACGACCCGGTCCACACCTGGAACCAGTTGGCCACGTAGCCGACACCGGACAGGACGTCGCCGCGCAGCATGCCGAGGCGATCCGGATCGAAGAGGGCCGACCACAGGATGATGCCCAGCATCAGCACCCCGAGCGCGGGCAGCAATCGTCGGGCACGACGGCGCCAGAAGTTCCCGAGCGAGACGGTTCCCGAGCGTTCGTGCTCGGCCACGAGCAGCAGGGTGATGAGGTAGCCGGAGATGACGAAGAAGACCTCCACACCGAGGAATCCCCCGCCGAGCCACGACGGATTGGCGTGGTACAGGATGACCGCGACCACCGCGACGGCGCGCAGACCGTCGAGCGCGGGGATGTAGGGCACGGTCGGACCGCGCCGCGTGCCCCACGTCGGCGTGCCGCCACCCGGCGGACCACTCCGTCCGCGACCACGCACGGGGCCGGAGCGGTCCACGGGACCGGACCGGTCACCCGGTGCACGGCGCGGAACCGTCCGCGTGGAGTCGATCGGGCCCGACCGGTCCGGGGGCGAGGGTCGCACCGCGGGAATGCCGCGCGGGGGCGTCACGGGATACATAAAGTGCTCCCTCGGGTCACGCGACCGGCAGCCCCAGCTGCGCGTAGATCTCCCGCGTCGCGGTCGACTTGTTGAGCGTGTAGAAGTGGAGACCGGGTGCACCCGCGTCGAGCAGGTCGGCGCACAGTTGCGTGGCGACCTCCACCCCGATGCGCCGCACCTCGTCGGGTCCCTCGGCCGCATCGAGACGCGCGGCCAGCCACGAGGGGAACTCGGCCCCGGACAGCTCGGCCATGCGACGCACCTGACCGATGTTCGTCACGGGCATGATCCCGGGGATGACGGGCTTGTCGACACCGAGCGCCGCGAGGTCCTCGACGAGCGATGTCCACTGGGACGCCTCGAAGAAGAACTGGGTGACGGCGAAATCGGCGGCGGCGAGTTTGGCGGCGAGATGGCGACGGTCGGTGGCCAGATCGGGCGATCGGGGATGGCCCTCGGGATGTGCCGCGACGCCGACGGAGAGATCGGCGATCTCGCGCAGATGGGCCACCAGCTCGGACGCCCTCGAGTAGTCGCTCGCCTGCGGGGGGCCGCCGTCCGTGGGCGGGTCGCCGGCGAGGGCCAGGACGTTCTCCACCCCGGCCTCGACGTAGGAGGCGATGAGCGACTCGATCTCGGCCCGGGTGTGCCCGACACAGGTGAGATGGGCCATGGGCGGGATGTTGGTCTCGCGGCGCACCCACAGCACGGTGTCCCGGGTGAAGTCGCGGGTGCTCCCCCCCGCGCCGTAGGTGACCGAGACGAAAGAGGGTGCCAGGGGTTCCAGTTCGGCGATGGTGCGCCCGAGGGACAGGGTGGCGGCGGCCGACCGGGGCGGGGAGAACTCGAAGGAGAAGGTCCGGCCTGTGGCGAGCAGGTCCCCGATGCGTGCCATGGTCGTTCATCCTACGGTGCCCGCCCGGGGCCGACCGTGCGCGCTCAGTGGCGGAAGTGCCGGGTGCCCGTGAAGACCATGGCCATGCCCGCCTCGTCGGCGGCGGCGACCGACTCT
>JAULXU010000258.1:0-7875 GCA_032118285.1 Ilumatobacteraceae bacterium | reverse complement strand
CGTCACCCCCGCGGCGGACAGCACCCGCACGGTGTCGGCGAACGGGAGGAAGGCATCGCTCGCCGCCACCGCGCCCCTCGCCCTGTCCCCCGCCCGGTGCACCGCGATGCGGGCGGCATCGACCCTGTTGGGCTGGCCGCCGCAGTTGCCCACCAGCACGCGATCGGCGACGATGCTGATGGCGTTGCTCGAGGTCGCCGCCACCGTCTGCCAGGCCATCAGAAGCGACGACCACTCGGCGTCATCGGGCGTGCGCGTCGTCGGCACGGTGAAACCATCGAGCGGATCGTCCTGCTCGTCGACCGACTGCACGAGAAGTCCCCCGTCGATGCTGCGGACATCGATGCCCATCGCCCCGAACGGCGAGCGGGCCTCGAGGAGACGCAGAGCCTCCCGTTCGCCGAACACCTCGAGCGCCGCGGCGTCGAAGGACGGCGCCACCACGACCTCGGTGAACACCGAGGCGATGGCGCGGGCCGTCGCCTCGTCGACCTCGCCGTTCACGGCAACTATCCCGCCGAACGCGCTCACCGGATCGGCGCCGTGGGCCAGGGCGTACGCCTCGCCCACCGTGGCCGCCACCGCCGCTCCGCACGGGTTGGCGTGCTTGACGACCACCGCCGCCGGTCCGTCGAGGCGGTTGACCAGCCGCCATGCCGCCTCGGTGTCGAGCACGTTGAGGTACGAGAGGTCGCGTCCCTGCCACTGCACCGCCGAGTCCCACCAACTCTCGACGCCGGGCAACCGGTAACGCGCACCGGACTGATGGGGATTCTCGCCGTAGCGGAGCACCTCGGCACGTTCGGCGACCAGGGTGAGAAAAGGCGGCACGGCGCCGCGACCGGGTTCGGCGATTTCCTCGTCGAGCCACGCGGCGATCGACGCGTCGTAGGCGCTCGTCACGCCGAAGGCCTTGCGCGCGAGGCGACGGCGTTCACGGGGCCCGGGGCCCCCGCCGGCGACCATCTCGGCCAGGTCGTCGTAGTCCTGGGGATCCACGACCACCGCGACCCGAGCGTGGTTCTTGGCGGCCGCGCGCACGAGCGCCGGCCCCCCGATGTCGATCATCTCGGTTCCCGGTGCGGTCCCGAAGGGATAGAGATTCACGACGACGAGGTCGAAGGTGTCGATGCCGTGGGCCGCCAGGTCGGCGACGTGGGATGCGTCGCCGGTGTCGGCGAGGATGCCGCCGTGCACCGCCGGGTGCAGCGTGACCACCCTGTGACCGAGGATGGGCGGATAGCCGGTGATGTCGGCCGTGTCGGTCACCTCGACACCCGCGTCACGCAGGTGAGCGGCCGTCCCCCCGCTCGCCACGACCGACCAGCCGTGCACCACCAGACGGGCGGCGAGTTCGGCGATGCCGCTCTTGTCGTGGACGGAGAGGAGGGCCCGGGGCACTCAGCGCAGCCCGGCGACGATGTCGGCCATCAGCGAGCCGGCTTCGGTGGGGTTCTGTCCCACCTTCACGCCCGCGGCGCGCAGGGCATCCATCTTGCCCTTGGCCGTGCCCTTGCCACCCGAGACGATGGCGCCCGCGTGGCCCATCTTCTTGCCGGGAGGCGCGGTGACTCCTGCGATGTAGGCCGACATGGGTTTCGTGACGCTCGACCGGATGAACTCGGCGGCTTCCTCCTCGGCGGAGCCGCCGATCTCGCCGATCATGATGATGGCGTGGGTCTCGGGGTCGGCCTGGAACTCGCGCAGGCAGTCGATGAAGGAGGTCCCGGGCACGGGGTCGCCGCCGATTCCGACGCACGTCGACACGCCGATTCCGCGCTGCTTCAGCTCGTAGAGGGCCTGGTACGTGAGCGTTCCCGATCGCGAGACGATGCCGACGTTGGGTCCCGACGCGGTCGGGGGCTGGGCGATCTCACCGGCGGTGATGCCGATGTTGCACTTTCCGGGGCTGATGATGCCCGGGCAGTTGGGTCCGAGCAGGCGCGTGCCGGGGTGGTCGCGAAGGAGGACGTTGTACGTGCGGGCCTCGTCCTGTGCCGGGATGCCCTCGGTGATGCACACGACGAATCCGATGCCTGCCGCGGCCGCCTCGAGGATGGCCGCCGGGGCCGCCTTCGGGGGGACCGCGATGAACGACGCGGTCGCGCCGGTGGCCCGCACGGCTTCGGCCACCGTGTCGAACACCGGTATGCCCTCGACATCTGTGCCGCCCTTGCCGGGAGTCACACCGGCCACGACCTGCGTGCCGTAGTCGCGGTTGCGCAGGCCGTGGTACCGGCCCTGGCCCCCGGTGAGGCCCTGCACGAGCACCTTGGTGTTCTGGTCGACGAAAATTGCCATGTCGGTCGTTTCCTTACTTCGCCATCGCGACCGCGGTCTCGGCGGCCTCGAGCATGGTGGGCTTGCTGACGAGCTTCGACTCGGGGATGCCGGCGGCAGCGAGGATCTGGCGGCCCTCCGCGGCATTCGTCCCGTCGAGACGGATGACGATGGGCGCGCGCAGGTCGACCCGACCCAGCGCCTCGACGATGCCCTTGGCCACCTCCTCGCCGCGGGTGATGCCCCCGAAGATGTTCACGAAGATGCTCTTCACGTTCCGATCGGAGTTGATGACCTCGAGCGCGGCAGCCATGAGGTCGGCGTTCGCGCCGCCGCCGATGTCGAGGAAGTTGGCCGCGCTTCCCCCCACCTGGTTGACGACGTCGAGCGTGCTCATCGCCAGACCGGCGCCGTTGGCGATGATGCCCACCGTGCCGTCGAGTCCGATGTACTGCAGTCCCTTCTCGCGCGCGAGCTGCTCGCGGGCGTCGAGCTCGACCGTCGCGGAGAACTCGGCCCACTCGGGGTGACGGAACTCCGCGTTGGCATCGAGGCTCACCTTGGCGTCCAGCGCGTGCACCTCCCCAGTCGGCTTGAGGATGAGGGGGTTGATCTCGGCCAGATCGCAGTCGCCCTCGACGAAGCAGCGGTAGAGCTTCACGAGGATGTCGGCCACGCCGGCCCGGGCCTCCTCGGGGATGTTCGCGTCCGCGGCCGCCTTCGCCGCCGCGCCGGCCGAGAGACCGTCCACCGGGTCCACGTGGAGCATGAGGATGGCCGCGGGATTCTTCGCCGCCACCTCCTCGATCTCCACGCCGCCCTCGCGCGACAGCATGAGCAGGTGCTTCTTGGCCGCACGGTCGAGGGTGAAGGACGCGTAGTACTCCTCCTTGATGTCGGAGGCGTTCTCCACCCAGACCCGCTTGACGACGTGGCCCTTGATGTCCATGCCGAGGATGTTCCCCGCGTGGGTCCTCACCTCGCCGGCGTCGGCGGCCAGCTTGATGCCGCCCGCCTTGCCGCGTCCCCCCACTTGCACCTGCGCCTTGACGACGACCGGATAGCCGGACGCCTCGGCCACGGCGACGGCCTCGTCCACCGTCACAGCCACTCCACCCGGCGACACCGGGATGCCGAAGCGGGCGAAGTACTGCTTGCCCTGGTACTCGAAAAGGTCCATGTCGTTCTCTCCGTGGTTCGGGGGTGGTCAGTTGACGAGTTCGCGCTGGTCGAGGGATTCCTCGAGCCAGGCGCAGATCGACTTCAGCGAGGAGCCGGGGCCGAAGATGTTCCCCACGCCCTGCTCGCGCAGAGCGCGGGCGTCGGCGTCGGGGATGACCCCGCCGCCGAACACGAGGATGTCACCCATGTCGCGGGAGCGCAGCTCCTCCATCACGCGGGGGAAGAGGGTGAGGTGCGCGCCCGAGAGCAGCGAAAGGCCGACCGCGTCGGCGTCCTCCTGCAGTGCGGTCTCTGCGATCTGTTCCGGGGTCTGGTGCAGACCCGTGTAGATGACCTCGAAACCGTGGTCGCGCAGGGCGCGGGTGATGGTCTTGGCGCCGCGGTCGTGGCCGTCGAGACCCGGCTTGGCGACGATGACCCTGTAGTGGCGCTTCACAATCAGAAAACCCTACGCCGTCGCACCACGGAAGCACCAACCCGCCACAATGGTTGCGTGCTCCCGTCCCCGTCGCGTCCCCCCCGCCTTCGTACCCCCCTGGCCCGTGCGACGGTCCCCGTGCTCGGGGGACTCGCGTTCTTCGCACTCTTCTTCCTCGGGCTGTGGGTGGTCGCCAGCGTGATGACCTCGAGCGCAGAGCCCGAGGACGTCCTCTCCAACCGGATCTTCGAAGTGGGCCGGGTCGACGCCCTGGCCGAATCGGTTGCCGAGGACGGTCCGATTCTCTTCCCCGACCTCAAGGGGACCGACGGCGTGCGCACGATCGTGCTCGACCATTCGGGTGACGATCCGGCATCGGGTTGGCTGGTCCGGTACGGCCATCCCGCGGATCGCGACCCGTCCTGCCGCGTCGAGCACGTGAAGGGCAGCCGCGATTTCACCGACTGCGAGGGTCGCACCCTCTCGGTGGACGACCTCGCCCCGCCCGGTGACGTGCGTCCGATCGTGGAGAACCGCCGGACCCTCTACATCGATCTGCGCGGACTCACTCCGAGCGGCTGAGCGTGTCGACGAGTCGCGCGGCGAGTTCTTCGGAGTGCTCGTCGAGGCGATTGCGGCGGATGGCGAGCCCGCCGTGCACGCGCGCGCCGAGTGACTCGAGCGCGCCGGTCATCGTCTGCAGGGTCCGGCCTGGATCGAGGGCGTAGGTGCAGAACGCCACCGCGGTCTTGCCCCGCATCGCGGGAAGGGCGCGGATGCGGTCGAGTGCCCACGGTGCCTGTCCGACGACGAACAGACCGTGCACCCATGTCCCGACGAGAACCACGTCCGCGGCCTGGATGGCGGAGTGGTCGGGGGTGCGCACCGGTGCGAGACCGGTGATGGTCCAGTTCTCCTGCTGAAGATTGGCGGCGATCGACTCTGCCGCCTTCCATGTGTTGCCGGTGAGACTCTCGACGAGGAGGGCTGCCTTCATGGACTCCTTTTTAGCCCCCACCACTGCGACACGACGACACGTCGGTCAGGAGAGCTTCTTCAAGGGAGCCCACGCGAGCGACAGGTGCTTGGTTCCCTTGTCGCGGAACCGCACCGTGACCTCGGTCTTCTCGCCCTCGCCGCGGATCTCGATGACCACGCCCTCACCGAACGTCGCATGCTCCACGTCGTCGCCGGCCTTCAACCCGGCGAGATGCGCCAGGTCACGTGGAGGTGAAGGTTCCCGCGCGGCGGCTCGCTCGCGCGCGCGCGAACCGTAGGTGCGACCGCTCGGCTCCTCGTCGCGACGTCGATACGCGGGCACCTCGGCGTCGGCCCAGTCGGCGGCCTTGCGTCCCCAGGCCTGCCGACCCAGCCCGTGGTCGGCGCCGGAATCCAGCGCCCCGCGCCGGTCGAAGAGCTCGGCCGGCACCTCGTCGAGGAATCGCGAGGGTGGGTTGTATTGGGACTGTCCGTAGAGCATGCGCTGCCACGCGTGCGAGACGAACAGCTGCTCGCGGGCCCGGGTGATGCCCACGTAGGCCAGTCGACGCTCCTCCTCGAGCTCGTCGGGATCCACGAGCGCCCTGTTGTGGGGGAAGATCCCCTCCTCGCAGCCCACGAGGAACACCACGGGGAACTCGAGGCCCTTGGCGGCGTGCAGGGTCATGAGCACGACGTGGTTCTCCGCGTCGAGCTCGTCGGTGTCGGCCACCAGTGAGACCTGCTCGAGGAACTCGTCGGCGCGCGTGTACTCGGCCGCCGAGCCGAGGAGTTCGTCCAGGTTCTCGAGGCGCCCCGCCGATTCGATGCTGTCCTCCTGCTCCAGTTCGGCGCGGTATCCGCTGGTGACGAGCGCCTCCTCGATCACCGCGGCAGGACCCTCCGCGACCATCGCCGAGAGTCGATCGATGAGATCGACGAAGGCGACGAGGCCGCGCACCGCGGGACCGGACACACCGGCCTCGGAAGCGCGTCTCATGGCATCGATGAAGGCGAGCTCTTGCGATGCGGCGAACGAGTCGATGCGGGCGATGCTCGTGTCGCCGATGCCGCGCTTCGGGACGTTGAGGACGCGCCGCAGGCTGACCTCGTCGAGCGGGTTCACCGCCGCGCGCAGGTACGCCACGGCGTCGCGCACCTCGCGCCGGTCGTAGAAACGGGTGCCACCCACCACCTTGTACGGGATGCCCTCGCGCATGAGGGCCTCCTCCACGGTGCGGCTCTGGGCGTTGGTGCGGTACATGACCGCCATCTCGCTCCACTCGCGACCGCCGCGGGAGTGGAGTTCCCTCATGGTGTCGGCCACCCAGCGCGCCTCGTCGTGCTCGTGCTCGGCATAGAAGCGCACGATCCGCTCGCCTTCGCCCGACGAGGTCCACAGGTCCTTGGGTCGGCGATCGGCGTTGCGGGCGATGACCGAATTGGCGGCCGAGAGGATGGTCTGGGTGCTGCGGTAGTTCTGCGTGAGAACGACGACCGTCATGTCGGGGAAGGCGTTCTCGAAGTCGCCGAGATTGCGCAGATCGGCACCCCGGAACCTGTAGATGCTCTGGTCGCTGTCGCCCACCACGCACACGTTGTGGTGCGCGTCGCCCAGCATGAGGATGATGCGGTTCTGGGCCCTGTTTGTGTCCTGATACTCGTCGATGAGGACGTGGGTGAAACGTTCCTGCCAGCGGCGCAGCACCTCGGGGTTCTCCTCGAAGAGGTGAACGACGTTGACGAGCAGGTCGTCGAAGTCCATGGCGCCGGCACGAACGAGCCGGGCCTGGTACTCGGCGTAGATCTCGGCATTTCGACGGGCCGCCGGGTGCTCCGCAGTCTCGAGGGCACGGGCGGGCGAGACCATCTCGTTCTTCCAGAGGCTGATGCGCGACTGGGAAGCGCCGGCGGGGAACTTCTTGGAGTCGAGCCCCATGTCGCGGATGACGTATCCCACGAGGCGCTTCGAGTCCTGGGCGTCGTAGATGGCGAATCCCGACGGGTACCCGAGCACCTCGGCGTGTCGTCGCAGGATGCGCACGCAGGCCTTGTGGAAGGTGGTCACCCACATGTCCGCCGCGGCGGGACCCACGAGATCGGACACGCGGTGACGCATCTCGTCGGCGGCCTTGTTCGTGAAGGTGATGGCGAGGATCTGGTGGGGGCGGACCCCCCGGGAGATGAGCCATGCGATGCGCTGCGTCAGGACGCGGGTCTTCCCCGATCCCGCGCCGGCCACCACGAGAAGCGGTCCCCCGGGATGCTCGACGGCCTCCGCCTGGACCGGATTCAACGGAACGTGTCCGGACGGGGCGGGCTCGGTCATGGTCGGCCCAGTGTACGACGGGCCCGTGCCAGGGTCATCCGACCCCGGGCACGGACCCGCGCGACGAGATGGGCGTCAGGACCGCTTGAGGACGCGGATGGGCAGACGACGCGGACCGCGCACCTGACCCGTGCTCCACTGGGTCTCCTCGGTGGTGACCAGTTCGAAGTCGGGGAAACGCTTCATGAACGTCTCCACCGCCACGTTGAGCTCGAGTCGAGCGAGGTTCGAGCCGATGCAGCGGTGGATGCCGAGACCGAACGCCGCGTGGCGGTTCTCCTCGCGGTCGATGATCACCTGGTCGGCATCCTCGAACTGCTCCGGGTCGCGGTTCGCAGCCGGGAAGGGCAGGAGCACCCAGTCGTGCTGCTTCATCTGCACGCCGTGGAACTCGTGGTCGTGCTTGACGAGACGGGCCATGGTCACCGGGGCGTAGGCGCGGAGGAACTCCTCGACCGCCATCGGAATCATGCCGGGGTTCTCGGCGAGACGACGGCGATCGACGGCGTTCGAGGCCAGGTGCCACAGGGAGTTGCCGATGCCGCTCCATGTGGTGTCGATGCCGGCGATGAGCACGAGGATGATCACACCGGACACCACCTCGGGGGGCAGCTTGTTGCCGCCGATCTCGGCCTCGAGCAGCTGCGAAATCAGGTCGTCGCGCGGGTTGTCGATGTGGTCCTTGATG
>JAULXU010000257.1:382-2464 GCA_032118285.1 Ilumatobacteraceae bacterium | reverse complement strand
CGGTCAGCGGTCCGAACACCGTGCACACCCTGCGCGACGGCCGGGTCGTCGAGACCGTCGTCGACGCGGCCGATCACGGGATACCCCGGTCCTCGCTCGAGGACGTGCGCGGAGGCGATCCCTCCGAGAACCTCGCGATCATGGAGCGTCTCCTCGGCGGCGCCAAAGGGCCGGTGCGCGACATCGTCCTCTTCAACGCCGCGTGCGCGCTCGTGGTGGCCGGGCGATGCGACGAAGTGGCCGAGGGTCTCGTGCTGGCCGCCGAGGCGGTGGACTCCGGAGCGGCCGCGGGGGTGCTGGCGACGACGGCACGGGTGAGCACCCGCGAGGCCGAGCGGCTGGAGGCCTGAGGTGGCAGTCGTGGTTCCCGCGACATCGGCCAACTTGGGGCCGGGTTTCGACGCCATGGGTATGGCGCTGTCGCTCCACGCGGAGGTGGGAATCGTCGGCACCGACCCGATGCCCGACGGTGCGAGAGCGGCCGAGGACACCCATCCGGCCCAGGTGGCCTTTCGGCGTGCGGGCGGCGAGGGGACGACGTGGGTGCGAAGCGCCATTCCCATGGGGCGCGGACTGGGGTTCTCCGGTGCGGTGCGCGTCGGAGGAGTCGTGGCGGCGGAGGTGCAGCAGGTGGGCGCGGGATGGGAACGCGGAAGTTCGCGCGCCGTGGAGATCGGTGCCGAACTCGAGGGACATGCCGACAACGTCGCGCCGTCGTTGTGGGGTGGGGTCGTCGTGGTCTGCGAGGGCGAGGTGAGTCCGGTGCCCGTGAATCTGCACGCCACCTACGTGGCCTGGATCCCGGATTTCACGACGTCGACGAACGAGTCGCGCGGAAGGATCCCGGCGAGCGTGCCCCTCGCCGATGCCGTGCACAACATCGGTCGGGCCGCCATGCTGGCCACCGCATTCGTCACCGGCGACCCCGAACTCCTCGGCCGCGCCGTGCGCGACCGGCTGCACCAGGACCTCCGCCTCGACGCATCGCCCCGGTCCCGCGCCGCCCTGCGCGCGGGCACTGACGCGGGGGCGTGGGCGGGCTGGTTGTCGGGCTCGGGACCGACGGTGCTGCTCGCGTGCGATCCGGACCGGGCCGTGGCCGTGGCGGCGGCATTGCCCGAGGGCGGCACGACCCGGCTCCTCGAGATGGACCGTGCGGGAGCCCGCATCGTGTGACCCGGCATCCGGGACACACCCTCGTGTCAGCGTGGGCACATGGACACGACGCGCACGACGACGGAGAACACCGCACACCTCATCACCCCCGGGGCGACCCCCGTGGCGCCGCCGAGTCGCCGTGACGGGATGCTCCACGAGAGGGCCGGCGAGCCCGTCCTCATCATCTCCTGCGACACCTGCGTGGCCCGCGACACCGACGCCTGCTCGGACTGCATGATGAGCGTGATGTGCGGGGTGCCCGGCGACGGGGCGGTCATCCTCGACATCGACGAGCTGCGCGAGGTGCGCATGCTGGCCGCGGCGGGTCTGGTGCCTACGCTTCGGCACCGTGCCATCGGCTGATGCCTTCCCGCGCAATCCCCGCGCCGTAGAGCCCTCGGCTCCTTCGGGTTCCGTTTACTGGGACCTCCTGCGAGAGGTCGCGCTCGGTGCCGGTCTCGACGTGGTCGGAGTCGCCCCGGCTGCACCGATGATGCGGGCCCGAGCCGCGATCGAGGACCGCATCGCGCGCGACATGGTCAACGGCATGCGCTTCACGTTCCTGCGTCCGGGGCGCTCGACGACGCCCGCCGATCTGGTCGAGGGCGCACGCAGCGTCATCGTGGCGATGTTGCCCTACGCCCACGACGACACGGCGGCCGAATCACCGCTCGCTCCGGGACGTCCACTGGCCGAGGTGGCCCGCTACGCCGGCCGGGACCACGTGGGGGAACTGAAGCGCGCGCTCGGGACCGTCACCGCACGCCTGCGCCGGGACGGCCACCGCGCCACGGTGTTCGCCGACGACAACGCCATCGTCGATCGCGAGGCCGCCTGGCTCTCCGGTCTCGGTTGGTTCGGCAAGAACGCCAACATCCTCGTGCCGGGACGCGGGAGCTGGTTCGTCATCGGCTGCATCGTCAC
>JAULXU010000257.1:0-372 GCA_032118285.1 Ilumatobacteraceae bacterium | reverse complement strand
CGGATCTTCCCGTTGCCCGGCCGGTGGAGGACGGATGCGGCACCTGCGTGCGCTGCCTGCCGGCGTGTCCCACCGGAGCAATCACCGAACCCGGCGTCATCGACGCTCGTCGTTGTCTCTCGTGGCTCCTGCAGAAACCCGGCGTCTTCGCCCGAGAACATCGCGTCGCTCTGGGCGCCCGAATCTACGGATGCGACGACTGCCAGACGGCGTGTCCAGTGAACCGCCGACATGCGGAGGTCGCCGGGGTGGGACGCGAGGGATCCCGTGTCGACGTGCTGGAACTGCTGGCCCTCGACGACGCCGCCCTCGATGCCGTGGTCGACAGGTGGTGGGTGGAGTCGCGCGACATGGCGTGGGTCCGCCGCAACC
>JAULXU010000256.1:0-1713 GCA_032118285.1 Ilumatobacteraceae bacterium | reverse complement strand
GGGCTTGAAACTCTGCCACTTGGCGAACGTCTCCTCGTGCCCCTTGTATTTCCCGCCACGGGCGGACCACTCGTCGAACGCCTCGAACGCCTCTTGCGCGGCATTCTCCGTCCGGAACTGGTGCCGCAGGGACGCCGCGACTTGCACCCACTCCCGATACCCCATGTCCGGGTCAAGGTGATCGAACACGTCCTTGAGGTCATCGACCGTGATGTCGGGGATGGGAAGCTGGTCAAGGCTAGACGCAATGTCACTGTCACCGACCCAGGCGTAGGTGCGCTGCGGATGGTCCTCCCCAGTGTCCTCGTCCAGGTCGTCGGTGGTGAGCGTGCGCCCCGACGTGCGGGACCCCAGCACAGGGGAGGTGGGCTGACCCTCGAAAATGACTGGCCGGAACGCGGGCTGGCTCACGGTGCTCGACTCGGTGATGCCCTTGAACGAGAGCGGGATGCCCGCCATTCTCGCGACCGTCCGCACGCCCCGGCGCAGGTGCTCGGGGTCGATGTCCGCGTCCACCACGATCCGGAGCCGGGGGCGCTCGGGCGTGCTCGACGCCGTGGTGTGGATGAGGCAGTTGAAAGGGTGGAGCGACTCCAGCACTGTCTCCGGCGCGAGCAGGATGTCGCGGAGGTAGTCGCCGTTCTCACCCTCTGGCGTGTCGAGGTCGAGCGTGATGAGGTTCATCCGCTCCGCTGCTTCGTTGCTGCGGACGGTGGTGCCCTCCGTGAACCGGGCGGCGCAGATGTAGGCCCCGTTCTTCAGCTCGAACTGCTCGGCTTTCGTCTTGGCCTGGTATTCCTGCATCGTGCAGGGCAAGCCCACGGGGACATTGTAGTAGGCAGATACGAGTGAGCGAAAATCCGTGGCCGAGAGCACCCGGACCTCGTTTGACGTGGCGCGGGGACCACCGTAGTAGCGGCGTGGAGTCATAGGTCGGCACAGAAGTTGGTGGTGAATGCCGCCTCGATGCGGGCTTGGGCGATCTGGAAATACTCGGGGTCGCGTTCGATGCCGATGAACCGACGGTCGGTGTTCATGCAGGCGACGCCCGTGGTGCCGCTCCCCATGGTGTTGTCGAGGACGAGTTCGCCGGGGTTGGTGTAGGTGCGGATCAGATACTCCATGAGGGCGACGGGCTTCTGGGTGGGGTGGACGCTGCCCGCGTTGGGGTTCGGAAACTTGATGACGCTCCGTGGGTAGCCGCTGCCGTGAGTGACATGATTCGTTTTGTGCGATGGCCGCTTCGACTTGAATGCCCTTTCCTGTTCGTCGGGGTTGTTCGTCTTGACACCCCCTTCGCCGACATCCTGTGGGAAGTAGGGCATCTTGTTAGGCGAACCGTTCGCTGTGGTGCCTTCACTGAAAATGCAAATATCCTCGTGGGATTTGAGCGGCTTGTTCTTCGCGTTGAATATGTCACCGGGGCGTGTCTTCTCCCACACCCAGCAGTATTTGAACATGCACAGGTTCGACGCAATCAAAACGCTCGTGAACGGTTGACTCGCCGTCAGCACAATCGCCGCGTTCTTCTTCGCCACCCGGCGGTACGCCGCCCACAACGGCTCGAACGGGATCACTGAGTCCCACTTGCACGCGGTCGTCCCGTAGGGCAGGTCCGCCATGACCATGTCCACGGAGCCGTCCGGGATCTCGGCCATCCACTCCAATGTGTCCCCGAGCATCAGTTCGTATTGTGCGTTCACGCTTCCTCCT
>JAULXU010000255.1:0-2979 GCA_032118285.1 Ilumatobacteraceae bacterium | reverse complement strand
CCGTGCAGCTGGTGTGTCTCTCCGCAACAGTCTCGAATGCCGACGAGGTGGGCGAGTGGCTCACCACGGTGCGCGGCGAGACCCGGGTGGTGACTGAGTCGCGCCGACCCGTCGACCTGCTCACCCACCATGCGCTCTATGACTCGGCGAACGGTCGGGTGCAGATGCACGACACCATCGTGAACGGCGAGCCGAACCGCAACCTCGAGAGACTCCTCGCAGTGCCGCGCACAACTGCCCCGCGGGGCGGCGGCAAGCGTCCGAGACGCAGGTTCGCCACGCCGAACCGACCCGAGACCGTCGAGCTGCTCGAGGAACACGACATGCTTCCCGCGATCGTCTTCATCTTCAGCAGGGCACAGTGCGAGGACGCCGTCAAGTCCTGCATGTCCGCGGGGATAGTGCTGACATCCCGCGAGGAGGAGGACGAGATCGTCGAGATCGTGGAGCGACACGTCGACTCGCTGACCGCCGGCGACCGGCGAGCCCTCGGGTACGACGAGTTCCTCGACAGAGTCGGGAGCGGCATCGCCTGCCACCACGCGGGAATGATCCCGATGTTCAAGGAGGCGGTGGAGGAGTGCTTCGTGCGCGGGCTCGTGAAAGTCGTCTTCGCCACCGAGACCCTGGCCGTTGGCATCAACATGCCTGCCCGCGCCGTCGTCATCGAGAAGCTCACGAAGTACACCGGGGAACACCACGTCCTCCTGCGGGCCTCGGAGTACACGCAGCTCACGGGCCGGGCCGGACGGCGTGGGCTCGACCGCATCGGCCACGCGGTCACCCTGTGGAATCCCTTCGTTACCTTCGACCAGACGGTGGGGCTGGCCCTCAGCCGGTCGTTCACGCTGTCCTCGGCCTTCCGGCCCACCTTCAACATGGCGGTGAACATGATCAGACGCCACTCCAGGGAGGCCGCCACCCATTTTCTGAACCTGTCGTTCGCCCAGTTCCAGTCAGACCGCGACGTCGTGACCTCGGAGGCCGTGCTGGAACGCAAGCGGAGGGAGCTCTCCCGTCTCGAGATGTCGGAGCCCGAACTGACCGACTCCTTCCTGCGCGCGGAGGAGGACCATGTCGGTGACGTCGAGGCGGAGATCGCCCTGCGGTCGTTGCGGCCCGGGGATGTCGTGGTGTTCGACGCGTCCAACCTCAGGGGAAGGGGAGTCGTCATCAGCACGGCAGCGAGACGCTCCGGCATGCGCCTCACCGTGCTCACCCCGTCCCGCAAGCAGGTCGACATCACCGCCCGCGACCTGCTGTCCGTTCCCGTGCGCGGGACGCGGATAGACCTGCCCGTGCCGTTCGAACCTGCCACCGCTGAGTTTGTCCGCGAGGCGGTGGCCCGACTGGTGAAGGCGCGGATTGACGAGGCGGTGGTCACGCCCAGGATCGCCCGGTCGGGGCGCCAGCAGCGAGAGGTTGTCGACTCCTCGAGAAGCGTGCGGCGACTACGTAAGGAGATCGAGCAGATGGAGGAGCGGTCCCGCACCCGTGCGGGCTCAGTCAACCAGAGGTTCATGGATGTCGTGGATCTTCTCGCCGACCTCGGCTACGTGGACGGATGGCAACTCACGGACAAAGGTGCGGTGCTGGCCGGCATCTTCCACGAGAGTGACCTCCTCGTGGTGGAGGTGATAACGGGTGGCGTCCTCGACAAACTTTCACCGGCAGACCTCGTCGCCTGCGTCTCGTGCCTCGTGTTCGAACCGCGCGGCTCGGACACTGGACACGCGCGATGGCCGAACGACACGGTCAGGAACCGTTTCAAGCGGATGGAGAAGACCAGCATGCGTCTCAACGAGATGCAGCGGGCGAGGGGAATGCAGCTTCATCGCAGCCCGAATGCCGGCCTCGCCATGGACGCGATGCGATGGTCGCAGGGCTGCCCCCTCTCCGAGGTTCTCGATCCCGACCTGACGCCGGGTGATTTCGTGAGGTCCATGCGCCAGATCATCGACCTGCTGCGCCAGATCGAGATCGTCGCACCGGGTGAGTCCCTGCGCGACGCTGCGCGCACGGCCGCGCACGGTATCAACCGCGGGGTCGTGGCGGCTGCGGCGGGGGAGTCAGCGCCGTGACCATCGAGAAGGGGCGCCCGTGGGGCGAGGAGACCCGTGTCCCCGAAGGGGTGACCGCGTGCGGGTCAGATGCGGAGGTCGCGCGGGTCCTCGCGGCGGGCGGTCTGCCCCTCGTCACCGGCGGGAATCTCCATGCATCACTCGGAAGCCCCCCGACGAAGACGACAGGCCAGGCGTGCATGCGGTTTCCCGTCGACACGCTCGAAGTCACCGTGACGAAGGATTCCGCCGAGAACGTACTTCTCGCCGTCTCGGAGGTCGTGATCGGCAGCTGGTGGCATGGGACCTTCCTGCTCGCGAGCGCCAACGGCCGCTGGGAGGATCTTGACACGGCTCCGCGGGCCCACCCGAACGACGGCATGCTGCACGTTCTCGAGATCCCCGCCGACGTGGACCTCCGCCAGAGAATCTCGGCGCGCCGCAGGGCGGCTCTCGGGACCCACGTGCCCCACCCCCGCATCACCGTGCGCTCGATGCAAACCCTGACCGTGACGCGATCCGGGAGGTCCGTCCTGCGTGTCGACGGCGAGAGGTTGCATGGCTGGGAGTCGGTCACAGTGCGCGTGGTTGCGGACGGGGGAGAAGTGCTGTCGTGATGCGCGTAGCGTTGTGGGGGATGAACCGGAGGAAGCCGTGACACGACTCGACAACGCCGACGTGCAGGACATCAAGAGGGCAGTGCGCGAGCACATCATGGGCATCGCGCCGGTCCTGGTGGAGACGAGCCGGGAGATACACGCACATCCCGAACTGAACTTCGAGGAGCGATTTGCGTGTGACCTGCTCGTGCGCACCTCCGGCAGGCTCGGTCTCGAGGTGGAGCCCGGTGCGCACGAATCCGTCACGGGATTCGCGGGTGATGCAGGTTCCGGACCCACCGTGTGCGTCATGTCCGAGT
>JAULXU010000254.1:0-1687 GCA_032118285.1 Ilumatobacteraceae bacterium | reverse complement strand
CCCTCGTCGGCGATCCCGGTCGTCTCGCCGAATGGTGGCCCATCGAGTCCTGCCGCATGGAGGGATCGACGCGCTGGGTCGGCCTGGCCACGGGACTCGTCTTCGAGGAGGAGATCCTGCTCGTCGATTCGGAACGCCGCCGTCTGCAGTACTCGATCGTCAACAACCCCCTCATCCGCGACCATCTGGCGACGGTGGACGTGCTCACCGACGGCGACGGCAGCACGGTGCTGTACGAGACGACGTGCCTGCCCGACGTCCTGGCACTGGTGAACTCGGGGGCATCGGGCGCGGCCCTGAGGGAAGCCAAGAGGATCCTGGAGGGAACGACATGACCGGCAGACGCATCCTCTTCATCACCACCGACCAGCAGCGCTGGGATGGTCTCGGCGTCAACGGCGGATCCGTCGCCCGCACGCCCGTCATCGATGCCCTCGCCCGCGAGGGCATCAACTACAGCCGCGCCCATCCCCAGAACGTGGTGTGCATGCCGTCCCGTTCCACGATGATCACCGGTCAGCACCCCACTACCCACGGCGTGTGGATGAACGGGGTCCCTCTTCCCGAGCAGGCCCCGAGCATCGCCCGCACCCTGCGCGAGGCGGGCTGGAAGACGGCCCTGCTCGGCAAGGCGCACTTCGAACCCATCCTCGACCCGTTCCTGCGCTTCGCCGAGACGCGCATGGGTCGCAATCGCGAGACCTCCGAACTCGTGCGACTGGCGGACGGAACCCTCGTGCCCCACCGTGGCTTCGACCACATGGAGTTCGCGGCCCACGGCGCGGTCGGGCCCGTCCACTACGCGGGCTGGCTCCGCGAGAACCACCCCGAGCACATCCGTGGTTATCTCCCCAACCTCGACGGCGACCTCGAGGTGCAGACGGCCGGTGGCGGCGCCACCGGCGCACCCCAGGTCAAGACGGACAACGGCATCCCGCGCGAGTGGTACCACACCGACTGGGTCGCCGATCGCACGATCTCCTGGCTCGATTCGGTGGCGGACGACGACGACTGGTTCTGCTGGATGTCGTTCCCCGACCCCCACCACCCCTGGGACCCGCCGGCGGACGAGCTCCACCGCGTGGACTGGCGCCAGGTCGACCTGCCGGCCGGGTGGATCGACGATCCGACCGAGCGCGAACGGGTGTTGTCCGGAAAGCCCGCCCACTGGCTCGGCTGGTGGAACGGCTCGTTCATCTCCAACTTCGAGGCTCCCGCCAAGTGGGTGCCCGCCACGCTCACGGCGGACCAGGTGCGCGAGATCAACGCGATGGTCCACGTGAAGAACGAACTCATCGACGAGGCGATCGGCCGTGTCCTGGCCCACCTGGGCCGGCGGGGATGGAACGAGGACCTCGACATCGTCTACACCACCGACCACGGCGAGATGCAGGGCGACTTCGGCCTGCTCTTCAAGGGTCCGTACCACGTCGATTCGCTCATGCGTCTCCCGTTGATCTGGCGTCCCGCGCCGTCACGCGGGGTGGCTCCGGCCGTGGTGACGGCGCCGGTCGGGCACGTGTCGCTCGCGGCCACCTTCGCCTCCATCGCGGGGCTGGACCGACCCGACTACACCGAGGCCCCGGCGCTCCCGGTCGACGATGACGACGCCCGCGACAGGGGATTCGAGCGGGTGCTCACCGAATGGGACAGCGTGCTGTTCGGCAGGGTCGTGGGGGCGCGCACG
>JAULXU010000253.1:0-3335 GCA_032118285.1 Ilumatobacteraceae bacterium | reverse complement strand
ACGATCACCGAGAGACTCCCCGCACGGGTCGCACCGAACCGGAGCACATGGTGGAGCTGAGGGGAATTGAACCCCTGACCTCTTGCATGCCATGCAAGCGCTCTGCCAACTGAGCTACAGCCCCGAAACGGGAACCCCACGATAGCAACGGCTCCCGCCCCCGCCACCACGGCGTCGCCGTCGCGTCATCGCCAGGTCACGGCTCGGTCACGGGTCGGTCAGCGCCAGGGCACGGGCACGGAGTCCCGGTAGAGCCGTTCGATCTCGTAGAACCGACGGGCCTCCTCGACGAAGACGTGCACCACGACGTCGCCGTAGTCGACGAGGACCCACTGCTGCTCGCGCACACCCTCGCTGCGCAGAGGTCCCCGGCCGGTCTGCTCGCGCACGGCCGCCAGCAAGGCGTCGGTGACCGCTCCGACCTGACGGGGGTTCGCCGCCGTCCCCACGACGAAGTATTCGGTGATGCCGAGCACCTCTCCCACGGGCAGCACCAAGACCTCGACGGCCTTCTTGTCGTCCATCGCCCGCGCGGCGGCCAGGGCGACGGCGAGGGACTCCTCGTCCGCGAGGGCCGGGCTCAACCCGGCACCGTCGTCGACACCCCACCGCCGCCGCCCGAAACGAGAGCGGCGAAGTCGGATCCGAGAACGAGCCTCACGCTGATGCCCGAGATGATCTCGGTGGCCTGTTCGAACTCCATGGGACCGATGAGCGACTCGTACTGGGCCACCTCGTCCCGGGCCAGCAGGTCGTTGAAGTACACCTTCGTCGCCGCGGCCGGCGGCCCCTCCACCCGGCGCACCACCATGATGACGGCCTCGAGATAGGCGAGTCGAGTGACGGCCTCCTTGGCCAGTTCAGTGTCGTCGAAGGGAACATCGAGCATCACCGTGACGCCCGAGGTGGCGATCGACATCGCGGTGGGCACGGTGCTCGCCACCACGAGGAGGGTCTCGGCGGCGTCGAGCCGGTACCAATCGGCAGCAGCGGGATTTCGCGCCGCGTCCGTCTCGAGCGTCGCCTCGATCTGCCACACGTCGATGCGACCCGCGAAAAGACGCGAGAAGAAGCCCTCCGTCGATTCCGGCGTCTCGGGTTCGTCGCCGGCACCGTCCGGAGTCGCGGCCGGTGTTTCAGTTCCCCCCGCCGCCACGGCGGTCCACAGTTGCTTCACCTGGTCGAAGCGCTTCGCCTCGGCCACGTCCGGCTGCACCGCGGCCAGTCCGGCCGCAACCTTCGCCGCATCGGCACTGGTCTGTCCCGACGGCAGCACGGTGACCGCTCCGGGCGACGGCCCGTCGAGAACCGGGGCCTTCAGAGTGAGCGTGGCACTTCCCATTGGGGCGATGAGGGCGGCGAGTTGCTCGTGGGTCACCTCCGCGGCGATGGTCGCGGTGATGTTGAGGATGTCCTCCGTCTCGAGACGCGCCGCCTCGAGACCGCCGGCGGCGTAGGCATCCGCCACGCTGCGCGGGGTGTCGCCCTTGTCGATGTCGGCGGCGAGTCGCGCGGGCAACGACACGATCGTTCCTCCTGCACCCGACGGATCGAGTGCCAGGAGTGCCACGGACGCCAGTTCCCCCCGCGCGCCGACCACGAACAGCAGCTCCGCCGGGGTGAGGGGCACGTCGACGACGGACGTGTCCACCTCGTTGCCCGAGGATTCGTTGAGCAGTGCGTCGGCGCCGATCCACAGGCCGAGCGGCAGGGTCACCACCGCGAGAACGGCGGTGAGCACGGCCGCGGTCATGCGCCGCTGGCGACGACCGTGGATGGCCGTCATGCACGGACCCCGTAGAGGCCGTGGCGGGCGATGATGCGGGCCACCGGCTCCCCCGTCCACTCGGCGATGGAGTCCCCCCGGGCGACCGACGCGCGCAACGCGGAACTGGAGACGTCGACGGCGTCCATCGTCACCTGCACCACACGGTCGGGGTCGAGACCCGAGGGCACGGGAGCGTCGGCAAGGGGGGCTCGGTTCACCACGACGATGGTAGAGAGGAGACAGAGCTCCTGCCATCGGTTCCAGGTGGGAATCCTGGCCAGGGTGTCGGATCCGACGATGAAGAAAAGGTCCGTCGCCGGGTCCCGGTCCCGCCGGTGCTGCAGGGTCTCCACGGTGTACGTGGGGCCGGGACGCTCCACCTCGCCGGGATCCACACCGAGGCCCGGTTCGCCCTCCACGAGGGCCCGGACCATCTCCAGGCGGATGGCCGCCGGCGACACGGTTCCCTCCGCCGTCTTCTGCCACGGATCGCCGGCCACGACGAGGAGAACCTCGTCGAGCGCCAACGCGGACCGCACGGCTCGGGCGGCGGCCAGATGCCCCTTGTGGGGCGGGTCGAACGTGCCCCCGAGCAGGCCGAGGCGACGGGTCATCACAGGAGTCTACGACGGGTGGATTTGCCCCTAGCCAGCGGTAGAAGCACGTGTTACTGTCACCAATCCCCCGACAGGACCCCCCGTCGGAACCGGCGGACTCGTGTGTCACACGCCACGCCCCCGCCGGGAACATCCACCCCTCACAGACGGTTGACCCACTCATCATGAACGACTCCATCGGCCTCTACCTCAACGACATCGGCAAGGTCGCCCTCCTCACCGCAGAGGACGAGCGCGAGCTCTCCAAGGCCATCGAGGCCGGGCGCGACGCCGCGGAGCGCATCGCCAAGGGCGAGCGCAGCGCGGCCCTGCGTCGCGACCTTCGCCTCGCCGCCGCCGCGAAGGACCGCTTCATCCGAGCGAACCTCCGGCTCGTCGTGTCGATCGCCCGCCGCTATCCCCTGCCCCAGGGCATGGACCTGCTGGACCTCATCCAGGAGGGCAACCTGGGCCTCGAGCATGCCGTGGACAAGTTCGACTGGCGCCGTGGCTTCAAGTTCTCGACCTACGCCACATTCTGGATCCGCCAGGCCATCGGTCGGGCACTCGACCAGAAGGCCAGCCTCATCCGCATCCCCGGTGACCGCTCCGCCAGCCTCCGTGCAGCCCTTCGCCAGGCTTCCGGTGACGGTGAGACGCTCGACGCCAACAACGCCGAACTGCACCGCCTCACCACCCCGGTCTCGCTCGACAAGACCGTGGGTGACGACGGGGACGCCACGCTCGGCGACCTGATGGACAACGGGCTCGGCACCCCCGAGGACGCCGTGATGGCCCTCGTGGACACCGAACTGCTCGACGAGCTTCTCGGCACGCTCGACGACCGCGCCCGCTACGCCGTGGAGGCCCGTTTCGGCCTTCTCGACGGGGAGCGCAAGAGTTTCCGCGAGGTCGGCGAGGAACTCGGCGTCACGGCCGAGGCGGCCCGTCGCCTCGTGAGCCGCGCCGTC
>JAULXU010000252.1:0-4207 GCA_032118285.1 Ilumatobacteraceae bacterium | reverse complement strand
AACACCCTCGACCTGCGGGTACCCGCCACGACGTACGTGGTGGCGGTGGCCGTGAGCCGGATGTTGATCGCTTCCTGCAGCTTGCGCACGTGGTAGCCGCGTGCTCCGTTGCGCACGGGGGTGCCCGGCAGGATGACCGTGGGGGACATGTTCTCGGGGGTGAGATCCCCCGCCGCACGCAGGGCGTCGAGCTCGGTACGTAGGAACACCGCGAGCTCTGCCTGTCCCGAGGAATTGAGGTGGATGTCCGTCGCGGTGGTGGAGGCGAACCAGCGCCAACGGGCGGGGGCGGTGGTCTCGTCGTACCAGTTGAGGATGCGCACGAGATTCGGCTCGGCGAGTCGCATCTGGGCGAGGGCGAGATTGTGTGCGTCGTAGCGGGTGTCGCTCGCGAGTCGACCCGCGGACATGTTGACGAAGACGACGCGGCGCACGTTCTTGGCCTTGAGCGCGGCGACCATCGAGGAGAGTTCCTGGGCGAATCCGGCCGCGGAGTCGTTGTAACCGAGTTTGACGACGACGATGTCGTGGGATGCGAGGGCGGTCGAACCCATGAGGTTGACGACTCCGAGTCCGTCGCGGTTGAAGGCGCCCGTGATCGCCGGGACGCACGCGCCGCCCACCATCTGGCGGCCCTGGCAGGAGATCTGCGTGAAGTTGGGATAGGCCGTCTTCACCGCGTCGGCGAGTTCGTCCGTGGCACCGAGCGACACCGAATCGCCCACGTAGAGGACCGAACCGATGGGGTTGGCGATGATTCCCGGGGCGGCGATCACCGAGGTCTCGTACCAGGGGTTGTGCAGACTCCAGTCCCCGCGGAAGTCCCATCCCGACCGCGTGACCGTCCCCGACGACCCCCGGATCTCGACGCGCACGGCGTATCCGCCCCACGCTCCGCCGAGGCCGTCGTGGATCGTGTCGATCGAGGTGAAGGTGCCGATGGCGGGGTACTTGGCCTCGATGTCGGCTTGGGAGAGCACCCGCGTCCAGGAGTGGTTCGTCACCTTTCCGTGCAGGCTCGCTGCGTAGAGGTCGCCGGCGTCTTCCTTGGCGGGAAAGGTGCCACCGGCCGTGCGGCCCCCGTTCGAGGAGGTGTACTCGGTGCTCGCGGGCAGGCCGTCGGAGCCGATGACCGCGTGGTGCGCCGTGTCGGCGATGGCCCGGTTCGTCGTGTCCTGCTCGAGGCGGTTCGTCACCCACGCGCCGCTCGAATTCTTCGCGCGGAGGAAGGCTCCGCCGTAGACCTGGCAGCTCTGGGAGTCGCACGATTTGGCGTAGCTGTAGCGGTTCTGTCGCAGCGCGTAGCTGCGCGCGGCCACGGCCTGGGCCCGCAGTGCGTTCATGCCTGCGCCACCCGCGTCGGTGCCCCAGCTGGCGGGGGATTCCCGGGGGACCACTCCGCGCAGGTACTGGCCGAAGATGACGAAGTTGGCCGTGCGCGCGGCACCGTCGGCGTCGCGCAGGGCGCGCACCGAGCCGCGGTAGTAGCGCATGCGGTGTCCCCCCGACACGGGCTCGCACACCGAGATGAGATCGGCCGATCCGGCGGTGGGGGAGTTGCGGTTCGGACTGGTGACCACGACGGGTCCGGCCACGCCCGAGGCGAGCCGCGTCATCCCCGTGAGGTCGCCGGTGGTGAGGGCGCAGTTCGGGGTGGCAGATGTCCAGACGTCGTAGGTGAGGCTGCCGGCCCGGGGAACGGCGACGATGGTGCCGTACCTCGTCGTGCCCGTGGAGCCGCCCGATGCCCAGGTGGCCGAGAGAATGGCACTCTCGGCACGCACGGAGGTGTGCAGGCCGTCGAGGGCGGTGAGGCGCACCGACATCACGCCGTCATCGGCCTTCGTGGTGGCGGTATCGGAGGGGTAGACCCCCACCCGCCGACCGCCTCCGCCGTAATAGAAGTCGAGTATTCCGCGCCAGTCCTTGCGCAATGTCGTGTTGGGGTGGGTCGCCCAACCCCAGGAACCGAACTGGGAAAGGCCCCGGCCGTGTCCGTAGCCGAGCCCGCGGATGACGATGGTGGCCTGGGTGCCCGGCAGGGCGTTGGCGGCGACGGGGGACGCCGGCACGACAGCGACCCCGCCCGAGGAAGCGAGGACGAGAATCGTCGCCAGAAGGGCGCGGCGCCCGGGACGTGCCATGACCCGAGGTTAGGCGGTGAGTTCCTCGAGATGGGGGCGGTGATGGCGCTCGCGCTCCTGCACTGCGACTCCCGTGAGAACGAGCGCCATTCCCGCCATATCGAGGCCGTTCGGCCGCTGTCCGAGGAAAACGAGACCGAACACCGATGCGGTGACCGGAAGGAGAGCGAGCATGACGCTGAATCGCCGTACCGGAATCCTGCGCAGCACGCCCTGGTCGATGCCGTAGGCGATAGCACTCGAGAGCACGCCGACCGCGACGCATCCCGCGAGGATTCCCGGTGAGGCGAAGGCCGCACCCGCACCGGGAACGCCGAACGGAGCGATGACGAGCGAGCCCGCAACGAGGCCGACGGCGAGGCCGGAGAGTCCGCGGTCGGCCAGGGCGATGCGGGAGCCCGCGACGATGTACCCGGCCCACATCACCGAGGCCAGGAGGATGAAGAAGAGGCCGAGCGGTTCGTCGCCGACCTCCACCCCACCGAGGACGACGACGCCGGTGGCGGCGAGCGCCAGGGCGCCGGCGTTGCGGGCCGTCCGCGTGGTCGCGGCCGCCACGGCGATGGGGCCGATGAACTCGATGGTCACCCCCTTGCCGAGCGGAAGCCGGTCGATCGCCAAGTAGAAGGTGAGGTTCATGAGGGCGGTCACCGCGCCGAAGGTGCCGGCGAGAACCGCATCGCGCCTCGTCCAGGCGGCCCCACCGCGAGGTCCGACGATGAGGAGGAGCGCCAATCCGCCGATGAGCACCCTGAGCCACGCCAGCGTCGCCGGCCCGACCTCATCGAAGAGGCCGACGGCGATGACCGCGCCCCCGTACTGGGCGGACGCCGAGAGCAGGAAGAGGAGCTCGGGAGGGAGGCGGTCCCCCGTCGTCCCGCCGGGGACGGGGTTCAGTCGAAGAGATCCGGGTCGGTCCGGCAGATCTCTTGCCAGAGCGGCTGGAAGTGCATCCATCCCGTCATCGAATTGCCCGCGTTCTCGCGCGTGTAGACGGCGGACTCGTGCGGGATGTGCTTGGGCGTGCCGGCCTGGTAGTGGGCGTAGAACTCGTCATTGCGGCGCGCGAACTCCACGGGGTCGTTCCAGCCGATGCGGATGGTGAACTCGCCCCACTCGTAGTCGGAGTCAAGCGGCAGCAGCGTGTGGTCCAGGTCGAAAAGTGCCAAGCGAAGGCGTTCTGTTTGCATTTCAATCATTTACGGTGGTGCGCTTGGGCAATGGCCATCGAAACTGCCGCAGCCCAGACCAGCGGCGCAGCCGCTCAATGGGTTGTCCCTCATTTTTCATTCCGATTCGAGCATCGTCTTGAGCAGGGGGATCGTGACGGCACGCTGGGTGCGCAGCGCAAACGCATCGAGCTGGTCCAGCAGCCGCATCAGGCTGCCCAGATCGCGCGAGAAGCGATTGAGCATGTAGTCCATGACGTCGTCGCCCAGGAACACGCCGCGTGAGTCGGCCTCCTGGCGCAGCACGGCGCGGCGCTCAGCCTCGCCCAGAAGCTGCAACTGGAACACATGCCCCCATCCCAGACGGCTGCGCAGGTCATCGCGCAGCGGCAGGTCGGCCGGTGGGAGGTTGCCCGCAGCCAGCACCCAGCGCTGGCTGCCGCTGGCGGGGCTGATGGCGTTGACAAACCAGTTGAAGGCTGTGGCCTGCAGTGCGGTGTTGTAGAGGTGGACGTCGTCCATCACCACGGCGGCCCAGTTCTCGTCGAATTCGGGTGGCTCGGCCACGCCCGGGTCGAGCCAACCGACGCGGCCACCGTGTTCGCGCAGCGCTTCGCGCACGGCGCGCAGCAGGTGCGTTTTGCCACTGCCGCCCTCGCCCCACAGGAAGGTGGGCACGGGCGAGCGTGTCGCCACGCTGCTGCCATCTCCCGCCGCCAGGCGCAGGTGTTGCAGCGCTGCCTCGTTAGGGCCGGCAAAGAACCGGGCCAGCGTGGGGCCTGTGCTCAGGCCGATGTCCAGGGCCAACTGCTTCATGCGCGGCAGGCGGCGGGCATGAAGCCCCCCGGCACGGAGGATGCAAAAGCGGCAGGCATGGGCAGGTTTGGGGTCAGC
>JAULXU010000251.1:0-6039 GCA_032118285.1 Ilumatobacteraceae bacterium | reverse complement strand
GGCCGAGGTGGCCGGCGCGGCCGTGTCGCCTCCGCCTCTTCCCCCGGAGCGCGAGCGTCCTCGTCCGCCGCGACGGCGCTTCTTGCGTTGCCCACCCTGGTCCCCCCCACGAGAGTCGGCGGCGGGGTCGGTGCGAGGAGACGGCGGGGCGGGACGTGTGTCGCCAATCTGCGGCTTGCGTGCCGGTCCCGGCGGTGGTGCGGTCGGCCGGGGCATGGTGCCTCCCTCGGTCCGCGGCGTCGAAGACGTGCGCGGGACGGAGTCGCCGCCGCCGGTCTCGGCACCCTCGGGACGCTTGCGGTTCTTGCCCCCGCGCGAGCCGCGCCGGCGCTTGCGGGCGGCATCCCCCTGGGACAGCCCCGCAGAGGGGCTGGTGTGCGCACGATCGGCAGCCGGATCTCCGGCCGAGCCATTCTGTTCCATGAAAAACCCTTTCGATGTCGCGCTTTCGCGCGCCACTGCGTTCCCACGTCGATGCCACCCGCAGCCTGTGGAGGCGCCGGGGCGGACGGAGTACGTCCCTCAGTGTACGCCGACCCTCAGCGGAATCGGCGCATGTGCACGCTCTGCACGAGGCCGATCATTGCCGCGAAAGCAATGGTGTGGGACCCGCCATAGGACATGAAGGGCAGGGGAACCCCGCTGACAGGGGTGATTCCCATGGTCATCCCGATGTTCTGGAACGTCTGCCACAGAATCATGGTGAAAACTCCCGCACAGACGAGCAGGCCGAGACGATCGATGGCCATGGTCGCCATCCGGAAGATTCGCCACAGGATGACACCGAACATGGCGAGGACGAAACCGCATCCGAGCATTCCGAACTGCTCCCCCACGGCGGAGAAGACGAAGTCCGTGGACTGGACGGGTATGAAGGCGCCATTGGTGAGCGGACCCTGAAGGTAGCCCTTGCCGAAGAACCCCCCGGTCGACACGGCGCGCTTGGCGAACTTCACCTGCGACACGAGCTGGGCCAGACTGGCCGAATCCGAGTTCTGGTTCAGGAATCCCGTGATACGTCGGAGTTGATAGTCCTTGACGAGACCCGACGCCACGCCGGCGAAGGCCGACACGATGGCGAGCGACGTGATGAGGGTGATGTAGCGCACCCGGGCGCCCGCCACGAGCAGCACCCCCATGGCGCAGGCGAGCAACACCGAGGCCGAGCCGAGGTCCGGCTGGATCGAGACGAGAACGAAGGGCAGACCGACGATGAACAGGGACTGGATGAATCTCTCGTACGGGACGCGCTCCGAATCGTCGTCCGCCAGATATCCGGCGAGGAACATGAGGACGGTCACCTTGGCGATCTCGGCGGGTTGCACCGCGATCGGGCCGAGATCGAAGGAGAGTCGGGCGCCTCCACGAACGGCACCCGCCGCGAGCACCAGAATCAACAAGATGATCGTCACCACGTAGAACATCTGCGCCCGCCCGCGGATCTGCACGTAGTCGAGCCACATCACGGCGATCATCACGATGATGGCGAGGATGATGAAGACGATCTGCCGCTGGACGAACGTGAAGGGGTCGGCTCCCCTGTTGAGGAGCCTGGGACGGGTGGCCGAATAGATGATGAAGGTGCTGAAGAAGGTCAACGCGGCGACTGCCCCCATGAGGATCCAGTCGACGTTTCTCGTGGGCTCGGCGAACCCCTTCTTGATGTTGCCGAGCCCCGAGTCGGGTCTGCGCCTCAGGACCGCCAGTGCCATCAGTCCCTCACGGAGGAGCCGGCCCCGCCGAGACAGCCGGGACGGCGCAGGCGTTGCGGTTCGGCAACGGCGAATCCGGTCGGGTCGAGCGGGTCGGAGGGCGCCGCACGGGTTGCGATGTTCCGGCCGGCCAGCACGAGGAAGATGCACTTCACGATGGGGGCGGCGGCACGACTGCCGAATCCCGCCTTCTCCACGTAAGCCACCGCCGTGTAGGGCTGGGCCTTCGACTTGGAGAACGCGGCAAAAGCCGAGGAGTCGTTCCACGGCAGGTTGAAGGCTCCCTGAGCGGTGCCCGTCTTGCCGGCGAGCGGCAGGCGCTCGTACGGGTACGAGCGGAAGAGATTCTCGCCCGTGGTCTTGTGGTAAAAATCGCTCGTCACGCCGGGTCCGGTGATGACGCGACTGAGGCCCTTGACGATGACGTCACGGAACTCCTTCTTCAGGCCGATGTCGCGCACCACTTCCGGAACGGAGAGATCCTCGAGCACGGTGCCCTTCGACAGGTCGACGGTGTTCGCGTTGCCCGATGCGGTTCCCGGCGCCCAGATGGCCTTCACGACCCGGGGCTTCATCAACTTGCCGCCGTTGGCGATGGTTCCGTATGCGAGGGCAAGTTGCAACGGCGTTGCCGACAGGAGACCCTGTCCGATCGCGAACTGGATGCTGTCGCCCACGTAGTAGCCGTCCCCCTCCTCGGCGGCGATTGCTCCAGATGCGGCAAGCCGCTCCTTCAGGGCCTTGCTCGGCACCGTGCCGATGTACTCGTAGGGGAGGTCGATCTCGGTGGGAGAGCCGAACCCGAACAGTCGCACCTGCTCCTCGAGAATCGGGCGGTTCCCGCGCTGGGTGAAGATCTTCTCTCCGATCGAATAGAAGAACACGTCGGAGGAGACCGCGAGGGCGTCCTCGACGTTCACGCTCCCGTACTTGCACGGACGCCCGTTTCCGCACGTGGCGTTCTTGAAGACGCACTTGACGTTGAGCTGGCACCGCTCCTCGGGGATGCTCTCGAGCTTGTACGTGCCCCGGTCGAGGATGCGGAACTTGTCGCCGCGCGGCAACTGTCCCGTGTTCAGAGCGGCGAAGGCCACGAAGGGCTTGAAGGTCGACCCGAGGTTGTAGCGGCCCGAGATGGCCCTGTTCACCAGAATCGAGAGGTCCGGGTCCTCCGTCACGGGGAAGATCTGGGCGAACTTCTCCGAGGTGATGCCGGCGTTGAACCACCGATTGTCGAAATTGGGGTAGGACGCCATCGCCGCCACCTCGCCCGTCTCGTGGTTGATGACCACGGAGGAGCCGGCGGGGGCCTTGTAGTACACGATCTGGGGGTAGGCGGGGTCCGGCTCGCCATCGAGCATGATCTGGGGAGCGGCTGTCTGGCGTCGGATCATGATCTCGGTCTGGAGCGCCTGCTCGACGTACTGCTGGAAGTCGAGATCGATCGTCAACTGGACGTCATTGCCGGGAACGGGTTCTCTGCGCTCTAGTTGCCGCAGAATGCGGCCCCGCGAATCCACCTCGTACTTCACGTATCCCGGCTTCCCGCGCAGCACCTGCTCGTATGTCTGCTCCACCCCGAACTGCCCCACCCTGGCATCGGGGTCGTACCCGAGGTTGCGGTAGTACTCGATCTCGCTCTGCTTGATGGCCCCGAGGAAACCCACCACGTGACCGGCGATCGGGGCGTAGGGGTACTCCCTTCGCCAGTCCTCCCGCACGTCCACTCCGGGATAGTCCTCGCCACGTTCGCGCAGCACCACCGCGAGCGCCTCGTCCACGTCCTCCTTGAGCGGCACCGGCTGGAGCTGGTCGTAGCGGAGGGAGGTGTAGCGGTCTTCCAGTTGTTCGAACGACATGTTGAGCGCGCCCGAGAGCCTCTCCCACATCTGCTGGCGGTCGAGGTCCTTCGACACCACGCCTCTGTCGATGGTGACCGTGAGGATGCGCTGGTTCGTCGCCACCAGCCTCCCCTTGAGATCGAAGATGCGTCCGCGCTCCGCCGGGATCTTCACGGTCCTCGTGCGCACCTCCCGCACCCTGGCCTCCAGAGCGGGCTGGTCGACCACCTGGAGGAACCAGAGTCGCACCACGAGGAGCGACGACAGGACGAGGCCAACGGAGCCGAGCACCGCGAGCGGGGAGAACTTGCGCGTTCCGGGCATCACACCACCGCCGGACGGGGCACCAGGGCCCAGCGACACACCCTCTCGGCCGGCAGGCACAACAGCGTATTCGAGACCGCCACCACGAGACCGATGAAGGGCACCCTCGACGTGAGCACCCCCTCGGAGCCGGTGAACGTCGCCGCGAGCGGGATGAGCACGACCCCGACAAAACTCGCCGCTGCGCCCATCGTCAGACGCGACCACCAGGTCGGGCGGTGCACGAACGCGTGCACGTAGCCCGCCAGGTAGCCCACGATGCCGAAGACGCCGGCACACAGCCCCAGCGGAGTGGTCAGAACCATGTCGTAGAGGAGCCCGGCCGCGAAACCACCGACGATCCCCGTCGCCTGTCCGCCCGCAAGCCCGGCCGAGACGGCCACGAGCAACATCAGTTCGAGACTCACCCCGAACGGCCTCATGTCGTTGATGATGGTGGTCTGCACTGCGAGGAAAAGGATGCCGACGAGGAAGAAGCGGAGGGACCGGTTCTCCGACAGGAGGACGAGACGCTCGATCACGGCGCCGACTGCCTCTCGGTCAACGGCTGGTACAGGAGGACGCGCACGAAGTTGAGCGCGTCGAGCGTCGCGGTCAGCTTCACCTCGAGCAGTGGCCCGAGCGTCCCCGTGCGCAGCACCACCTTGCTCACCGTCCCGACCACGATGTCGGGCGGCGCCAGCGACGATGCGCCACCGGCGCTGATCACCGGGGAGCCGATCTTCACCTCACCGAAACGCGGCTGATACTCGACGAATCGCACGATGGGAGGCTTGCCGATACCGCGACCCTCGAGTGCACCCGTCTCGCGCAGGGGGAGGTCCCGGCCCTTCGGAACCGTGATCGGAGAGGCTGTGGATGCAGGCGCAGTGACGCCGGATCCCGGAAGCGTCGTGACGGGGACCGTCAATCCCGGGGTGAACCCGGGAATCGTCGTGGTCGTCGTGGTGGACGTCGACGTGGTGGACGCCGCCGATGGCACTCCGAATCCCCCCTCGGGTGCGTTGACAACCTTGACGGCCAGGGCGTAGCTCGGGTCGGTGATGAGCATCACCACGGCCCTGCCCTCGTAGACCTTGGTGACCTTGCCGATGAGGCCGGCCGCGTTGAGCACAGGCATGCCCACCTTCATGCCGCACTCGCTGCCCTTGTTGAGTTCGACGGTCTGGGAGAAGTTCGACGGGGACTGGCCCACCACCTGGGCGGTGCACGACCCGATTCCGGCGAGGCTGGGCAGTCCGTTGAGCGCCAACAGTTCCTGGGACTCGCGGAGACTGGCGATGGCCGCAATCGACGCCCCCTCGCCGAACGCGACGAGGTCGCGCAGTCGGCGGTTCTCCTCCACGACGTCGTCGTAGTTGACCATCCCGTTCCACACGTTCTGCACCGGACGCACGATCACGCTGACCGCGGACTCGAATGGCCGGAAGAGCACGCCGAAGGTGGACCGGACGAAGGTCGCCGCACCGCTCCCCCTCAGGTCCAGAGTGACGAGCATGATCGACGTCAGCGCGAGCAGAACGACGATCCGGCGCCGGGTGAAGGATTGGCTCGGCACGGGACCCCGTTACGTCGGGTCGATCCCCGGGGAGGACATCATGCCGCGCATGGCCTCGATGCTCTCGAGGGCGCGACCCGACCCGATGGCGACGCAATAGAGGGGATCCTTGGCGACGTAGCAGGGCATGCCCGTGTCGTGGCTCATTCTCTGGGGAAGCCCGGCCAGGAGTGCCCCCCCACCGGACAGCCAGACTCCGCGGTCCATGATGTCGGCGGCCAGTTCCGGCGGGGTGCGGTCGAGCGTGGTCCTCACGGCGTCAATGATGGCACTCACGGGCTCGCTGAGGGCGTCGCGCACCTGGGCCGAGGTCAGTTCGACGGTGCGGGGCAGGCCCGTCACGGTGTCGCGTCCGCCGACGTCGGCGGTGACCTCCTGCTCGAGCGGCCAGGCCGAACCCATCTGGATCTTGATCTCCTCCGCCGTGTTGGCACCCACGTCCAGGCCGAACTCGATCACGATGGGCGCGCCGAAGTTGGGCAGGTTCGGGTTGGCGTTGGCGCTGTTCCACTGGAAGTCATCGAACCACTGCGGGCTGGAGTACGAGGCGCCCACCGCGATCAGGTCTTTGATGTTGTAGCGCGCGCCGAGTTGGAAGCCGATG
>JAULXU010000250.1:0-9680 GCA_032118285.1 Ilumatobacteraceae bacterium | reverse complement strand
GGACACTGTCGACCGAGGAATCCGTGCTCTCGGCACCCGCCAGACCCCGCCGCACCGCCGTGTCGAGAAGGACACCCTCGCGCAGTGCACTGGTGCTGTATTCGAGACGCTCCAGTCCGAGCGCGGACACGACCTCCTGCAGAATGAGCACCCCTGCGACGATGATGTCGGCGCGCCGTGGCTCGAGCCCCTGCATGCGGGTCCGTTCCTTGGGGGTCGGCAACCCGAGTATCCGGTCGACGACGTCGTCGAGTTCGGCGACCGAGAACGAGAATCCATTGAAGCCGGCTGGCTCGGGCTCGTCACGAAGTGCGGCGACCATGCGCGCGACGCTCTCGCTGGTGCCCGACGAGAGTACGGTGCGCTCCGCTCCGATTCGGGCGATCTCGCGCACCACGTGGGTGATTGCCGACCTCACCCGATTGCGCACCTCGGCGATACCGGACGTCGTCACCCTGCCCTCCGGCAGGACCAGGTCGGTGAGACGAACCGCCCCCACCTTGATGCTCTGGGCGATCTCGAGTTCACCATCCCGTGCCAGGCAGAACTCGGTCGACCCTCCGCCGATGTCCACGACGAGCACGGTCCCGTGTCGCAAGTCGAGCGAACGCGACACCCCGAGATGAATCAGTCGGGCCTCCTCCGCCCCGCTCACCACCTCGACGTCGACCCCCGTGGCGTCACGCACGGCCTCCAGGAACTCGTCGCGGTTCGTCGCCTCCCGCACGGCACTCGTGGCCACCGCTCGCACATCCGCCCCGAGGCCGTCGGCGATGTGGCCCATCCGCACCATCGCCGCCACGCCACGCTCGATTGCCGGTGCGGAGATCCGGTCCATCCCGGCCGACCCCTCGCCGAGGCGAACCACCTCCTTGTCGGTGGCCACGACGGTGAACCCCTGCGCGTCCACGTCCGCCACCACCATGTGAACGCTGTTCGTGCCCACGTCGATCGCGGCGATTCGCCCCGTGTCAGCCACCGGGCGCGCCGTCCACGTCGCCCACCCGAAGGATGAAGTCGCGGTGAACTTCCAGGGACCGCACCCCACCCCGTGCCGTGCCCGCGCGGGGCAGGGATACCGTTTCCACGGTGCAGAGAGTGCTCATCAACCGAGAACTTAGTTGGCTCGATTTCAACGCCCGAGTTCTCGCACTCGCCGAGGAGCCGAGCGTCCCGCTCCTCGAGCGACTGAAGTTCGTCGCCATCTTTGCCTCCAACCTCGACGAGTTCTTCCAGGTGAGGGTCGGCGCGTTGCACGACCGGATCGAAGCCGGAACCGAGTGGTCGGGGGCGGACGGCCTGGGGGCGGCCGAGACACTGGTCGAGATTCGGACGCGGGTCCTGACCATGTCGGCCCGCGGAGACGCCATCCTCGCCGATCTTCTGGTGCGCCTCGATCGCGAGGGTGTCTCGGTGTGCCGCGAGTCCGACCTCGCTCCGGACGAGGCCCGGATGGTGGACGAGTGGTTCGAGTCGAGCGTGATGCCCGTGCTGACCCCGCTCGCGGTGGATCCGGCCCCTCCCTTCCCGTACCTCTCCAACCTCGCGGTCAACCTCGCCGTCATGGTCACCGATCCCGGCACCGGAGAGGAACGATTCGCCCGCGTCAAGGTCCCCACGGGACACCGGTTCCTCGAGGTCGCCCCCGGCAGATACGTGCCCATGGAGGAGATCGTGGGCGCGCGCATCTCGCGGCTCTTCCCGGGCATGGAGGTCTCCGTAGCCCGTGTCTTCCGGGTCACGCGCAACACCGACCTCGACATCGATTCCGAGGAGGCCGAGGACCTCCTCGAGGCGGTCGAGATGGAACTCCGGCGGCGACGCTTCGGCAATGCGGTTCGGCTCGAGGTGGACCGCGACACCGACGCCCGCATCCTCGACCTTCTCCTCGAGGAGCTCGACCTCGATCCGGACGACGTGTACCGGCGCGAGCGGTTCGTCGGCGGAAGTGAACTGTGGGAGGTCCACGGCGCACCGCGACCCGACCTGAAGGACGAGCCGTGGACCTCGGTGACCGCCGGACGTCTGTGGAGTGCATCGGCGAGGGGAACCTCGTTCTTCGAGGTCGTGCGACACCGCGCCCTCATGGTGCACCATCCGTACGAGTCGTTCACCACCTCGACGGAGGAGTTCATCCGTCAGGCGGCCCGTGATCCCCGGGTGCGCGCCATCAAGGCGACGCTGTACCGGACCTCGTCGGACAGTGCCATCGCGCGCGACCTCATCGTCGCGGCCGAACGCGGCGTGCAGGTGGCGGCCCTCATCGAACTGACGGCACGCTTCGACGAACAGACGAACGTGCGATGGGCCCGCGAACTGGAGAGGGCGGGGGCGCACGTGGTCTACGGCGTCGTCGGACTCAAGACGCACGCCAAGTGCCTCCTCGTCGTTCGCGAGGAGGGCGACGGCCTGCGCAGCTACGCCCACATCGGCACCGGGAATTACAACTCGCGCACGGCGGCCACCTACGAGGACATCGGGATCTTCACCTGCGACCCGGCGGTCACCGCCGATGTCGCGGCGCTCTTCAACAGGCTCACCGGTTTCAGCCGGGCGGCCGAGCACCGGGAACTCGTGACCGCGCCCGACTTCCTGCGCCCGAGGATGGTCGAGCTGATCCGGGCCGAGGCCGGCCGCGGCGCGTCGGGAAGCATCTCCATGAAGATGAATGCGCTCGTCGATCCCGTGATCATCGCCGAGCTCGCAGAGGCCGCCCGGGCGGGCGCGCGCATCGACCTGCTCGTGCGGGGAACCTGCTCGATGAGCCTGCGCGACCTGTCGGGCACTCGCATCCGTGTCCGGTCCGTGCTCGGCAGGTTCCTCGAGCACTCCCGCGTGTACCGGTTCGGCGGCGCGGGTCCCGACGGGGGGTCGGTGTACCTCGTGGGGTCCGCCGACATGATGCCGCGCAACCTCGACCTGCGCGTCGAGGCCCTCGTGCCGGTGCGACACCCGAAGCACCGGGCGTGGCTCGACAAGATGTTCGAGATCATGTGGGCCGACGACGTCGTGCGATTCGAACTCGGGGAGGACGACGCCTGGCACCGCCGCGGACCGGCGGATTTCGTCTTCGCCCACGACGCCCAGGCCCGGCTCATGCGCTGGGCGACGGATCTGCAACTGGCCAACGGCGCCCCGAGCTCGTACGACCTGGACGACGAGGCGGATGGAGCGGGAGCCCTCGCGCGGTTCATGACCCGATTGCGACGCGCGCCCGCCATTGCGGACATGGACACGAACACCGACCGGTCCGCCTCGTCGTAGGGTTCAACCCGTGATCGATCCCGAGGTGAAGAGGGCGCTCGGCCAGGCCGCCAAGGCGGTCGAAGTGGTGGCGGCGACACACGACGGGGTCACGCGCGCCTACACCTCGCACTGGGTGACGCAGGTGTCGTTCGAGGAGCCCATCGTCATGGCCAGCGTCTCGCCGAAGCACGACACCTATCCGCTGATGATCGCCAGCGGCGCCTTCACCGTGTCGTTCCTCGCAGGGGACCAGGTGCACATCGGCCAGTACTTCTCCTACCCGGGCAGGCGCTTCCATCGCATCGCCACCGAGTACCTGGAGGAGGTCGACGGACATCCCGTCGTGCGCGACAGCCTGTCCTGGGTGCACGCCGAGATCTTCCGCACCATGACGATGGAGGACCACGAACTCCTCTTTGCCCGCGTGGTCGCCCACGGCTACGGACGACTGCGCGCCGACCCGCTCGTCTATTCCTCGCGGCACGGTTGGCGGGTGGCGTCGGCGAAGGCCCGCGCTCCGGGGGAGAGCCCCCGCGACGAACTGCTCGCGCGCCTCACCGCCGCGGGATACGACGCGGCCGGTGCCGACGACGTCGACGGCGGTTGACGGGGCGCACCGGATCAGGAGAAGTCGAGACCCTCGAAGCGTCCGCTCGTCCGCCATTCATCGAGATGTGCGAAGAAGGCGCCCGGTCCGCCCGGGTATCCCGCCCCGTTGAGCATCTCCCGACGTCCCATCGGCCGACCCTCGTTGTTGTAGTAGCCGGGAGTGCAATCGGCACTCCCCCTCAGGCCGCGTTGGGCCCCGGAGGAGATGAGTTCCACCCACTCGTCCTCCGCGACGAGCGACGGCTCGACGCGCGTTGCACCGTGCTCCCTCGCATGGACGACGACGTCGGCGATGGCGAGGCTGTTCTCCACGTAGTTCTGGGGGACGTTGGCGATCTGGTTCGATCCCTGCGCGAAGCCGGCGATGAAAAGGTTGGGGAACCCGTGCACGTGGATGCCGTGCAGACTGCGCATCCCCTCCGACCATTTTCCGGACAGCGCGAGTCCGTCCCTCCCGCGCACGTCGTATCCGCTTCGACGCGCATGACTCGTTCCCACCTCGAAACCCGACGCGATGACGAGGACGTCGAGGGGATGGTGCACCCCTCCCACCCATGCCCCGTCCGCACCGATGCGCTCCACGCCACGGCCGTCGGTGTCGACGAGCCGTGTCCCCGGGAGGTTGAAAGCCCCGAGGTACTCGTCGTGGAAGCAGGGCCTCTTGCACAGCTGGCGGTACCACGGTTTGAGGGCGGCCGCCGTGGAGGGATCGGTCACGACGGCATCGACCCGCGCGCGAATCTCGTCCATCTTCTCGTCGTCGGATTCCTCGTAGGCGCGCAGGAGGGTCTCGGCGTCGGGCTGCGCACCGGCCGCGACGAACGCGACCACCCTGTCGCGGATCCGTCGCGAGATGTCGGTCCAGCCATCCATCACCAGGTCGTCCTCGGCGAACCCGAGGGTCTGGAGGGTGGTGAAGTTCTCCATCCACTTCCTCTGCCACCCGGGTTCGAGGCCGGCGAACCATGCGGGATCGATGGGTGCGTTGTTGCGGGCGTCCACCGCGGACGGAGTGCGCTGGAACACGAGGAGTTCCCCGGCCGATCGCGCGAGGTGGGGGATGCACTGCACCGCCGTGGCGCCCGTGCCGATGATGCCCACCCGCTTGTCGGCGAGCCGCGTCATCTTCGACCCGCCGGGATCGCCGCCGGTCACCGACCAGTCCCAGCGGCTGGTGTGGAAGGCGGGTCCGGCAAAGGTCTCGAGACCGGGAACAGCCGGCAGTTTGGGCCGGTGCAGGGGGCCCGTGCCCATGCACAGCCACCGGACGCGGAGATCGTCGCCGCGGTCGGTGCGCACGATCCAACGAGCGGACGGGTCGTCCCACTGCACCGAGGTGATGCCGGTGGAGAGGAGTGCCCGCTCGTACAGGTCGAAGGTCTCGGCGATCCGTCGGGCATGGGCGTGGATCTCCGGTGCCGCGACGTACTTTGCCGAGGGGACGGTCCCGGTCTCCTCGAGGAGCGGCAGGTAGATCATCGCCGCGGTGTCGCACATCGCACCCGGGTAACGGTTCCAGTACCAGACGCCACCGACGTCACCGGCCTTGTCCACGAGTCGGACATCCTCGACACCGGCCTGGCGCATGCGCGCCGCGGTGACGAGACCGGCGAATCCGGCACCGATGACGAGCACCTCCACCTCCCCGACGACCGGGTCCCGCGGCACGACCCGGGTGTAGGTGTCCTCGAGGAGATGGGTGAACCGACCCGTGGGTTCGAGGTATTGGTCGTTGCCGTCCGCGCGCAGGCGCTTGTCCCGCTCCTCGCGGTACCGGGACCTCAGGTCGGGTCTGGTGTCGGCTCCCCCCGGCACGTCGCTCACCGGCCCACCCGTCAGTCGTGCAGAGCCCGCAGATCGGGCTCGGGATCGTGGAGGAGGTCGATCTCTAGGTCGAGGCGGAGTGTCGGGCGCGACACGGTGTCGAATCCGGGCCACGACGCAGCCCCCGTGCGCGCAAAGCCGACGATCTCGTCGGCGAATCTCGCGGCGAGGCGATGTGTGCCCTCGAGACCCGCATCACCGAGCATGAGCGCAGACCCGGGAGCATCGAGGTTGTCGAAGGCGAAGGGGATGTCGAGGGCATGGGCCGATCCGAGCAGACCGTCGAAGGCGGGAGACGCCCACGTGAACCAGTACATCCACGACGGATTTCCCGCAGCGACCCGGGCCTCGGCCAGCTTCTGGGCGGGTCGGCGGAAGCCGTGGTCGGTCTGCACCGCGGAGATGAGGTTGAGCGGACTCTCTTCCGGACGGGCCAGCTCGTAGGCGGCTCGGGCCTCGGCGGCACGGTCCCCGAACGTGCGGACGAGATGCTTCTCCCACTGCTCGACCGTCGCCCGGGCATAGTTCGGATCGAACGCGAGGAACAGGAGGTTCTCGTCGCGATTCGTTCCCACGCACCACGGCATCGGGTTGGCCGCGGCGGCGGCGAGGATGTCGGCGGGCAGACCGTCTCCTCCTGCCGTCGGGGCGAACATGTCGTACTCGGTGTTGCCGAGGGCGAGTACCTTGGCTTGCGCCGCGAGAACGTCGTCCACCGACAGTGCGCGGGCTTCATCGACGCTCGACACACCGGCGGCGGCGATGAACTCGGCCTCCCACCGCCGTGCGGACTCGGTGCCGCGCAACTGGCGGATGGAGGGGCTCATCGACCAGGCGCGGTGCACGAGGCCCTTCGTCGCCGGGGCGGCGAGCAGCGAAACGACCGCCGAGCCACCCGCCGATTCCCCGAAGATCGTCACGTTGCCGGGGTCACCACCGAAGGGGGCGACGTGGCGCTGCACCCACGCGAGAGCGGTGATCTGGTCGAGCAACCCCAGATTGCGGGTGCCGAGGTACCCGAACGCGCCGAGCCTGTAGTTGATGGAGACCACCACGGCGCCGCGGGCGGCGAGACGCGAGCCGTCGTACCACGCAGCCGATCCCGATCCGTTGAGATACGCACCGCCGTGCACCCACACCAGCACCGGCAGGCTTCCCGGTGCGGCGCCCTCGGGTGCGAACACGTCGAGGAACAGGCAGTCTTCGCTCGCGTTCGACACGTCGGCGCCGAGCATCCTCTCGAGCATCCCCGGCAACTGCGGACACATCGGGCCCGACGTTCCCAGTTCGTCACCGGGCGAGTACGGCAGCGCCTCGGGCGGGGAGAAACGCTCGGCCACGGCATAGCGGATGCCGCGCACGGCACGGACGGGAACATTCGAGGCGGTGGACATGGCGACACCCTATGTCCCGCAGGACTCGGGTCGATTCCCGTCAGGGCCACCGCCTCAGGGAACGACGGCGAGGAAGACGAACGCGGCGAAGATCGCCAGATGCTGCGCACCCTGGAGGAGCGTCGCCTGACCGGACCCGAATGTGAGGGTGCTCACCACCGTGGTGAGCGCGAGAAGCACGATCTCCTTGCCGCCGAGACCGAGATCGACCGGACCCTCGAGCCAGATGGAGGCGACCGCGATGGCCGGGATGGTGAGACCGATGCTGGCGAGGGCCGAACCGAGCGAGAGGTTGAGACTCGTCTGCATCTCGCCCCGATTCGCCGCACGGACCGCCCCGATGGACTCCGGCAACAGGACCATGAGGGCGATCACCACGCCCACGAAGGACGCCGGGGCACCGACCCAGACCACGGTGTCCTCGATGCGGGGCGCGAGCGTCTTGGCGAGGCCCACGACACCGACGAGACCGACCACGAGCAGGGCGAGTCGAGGGGCGATCCCCTCCATGCGGCCGTCACGCGGCTCCCGGGGCGTGATGTGGGCGAGGTCGTCGTTGGCCTCGTCGATGAGGGCGTCGGGCGAGAGGAACATCCACCGGTGGCTCACCGTCTGGGTGAACACGAACAGCGAATAGACGGTGACGGCCACGATGGCGGCGAAGGCGAACTGGGCGCCGGTGAAGGTGCCGCCCTCGCTGCTGGACGTGAAGGTCGGCACCACCAGACCGAGCGTGGCGATGGTGACGACGGTTCCGAGGAGGGCGTTCGCTCCCTGCTCGCTGAACCGCACGATGCGTCCCCGTCGGGCCCGCACCACGATCGACAGACCGACCACGCCGTTGCACACGATCATGATCGCCGCGAACACCGTGTCCCTCGGAAGCGTGCTCGCCGACTCGCCCTCGGTCACCATGAGGGAGAGGATGAGGGACACCTCGATGACGGTGACCGCGAGCGCCAGAACGAGCGTTCCGAAGGGTTCGCCGACGCGCCGGGCGATGGCCTCGGCATGACCGACGCAGGAGATGACGAGGCCGACGTGAACAACGACAAGGAGCACCGACACCGCCGCAGCGGGATCGGTGCCCCAAGCGAGGCCGAGGAGGACCAGGCCGACGAGGGGAATGAAGACGGAAAGTCGCGTGGAGAGCGTGTCCATCCTCATGCCCGCAGGCTACGGCCGGCCCGGTCCTTCCTCGGGCGGACGCCGCTCAGATGGCGGCGTCGCCCTCCTCCCCCGTGCGGATGCGGACGATGCGCTCGACCGTGGTGACCCAGATCTTGCCGTCGCCGATCTTGCCCGTCTCTGCCGCCGTCCGGATGGCGTCGATGACGCCGTCGGCGACCGCGTCGGCCACGACGACCTCGAGACGAACCTTGGGAACGAAGTCGATCTTGTACTCGCTCCCCCGGTAGGTCTCGGAGTGTCCGCCCTGGCGACCGAAGCCGCGGACCTCTGTGACGGTGATGCCCTGGACTCCGGCCGCCTTGAGGGCGTCCTTCACGTCGTCCACCTTGAAGGGCTTGATGATTGCTGTGATGAGTTTCATGGTGATTCTCTCCGTGTGTTGATGGTCGGTGACCGGCCGGGGCCGATCACCGGCCTCCGTGGTAAGCGGTTTCGCCGTGCTCCGAGATGTCGAGGCCGCCGGCCTCGGCCTCCTCGGACACGCGCACTCCGATGGTGTACTTCAGCGCCATCATGATGACGAAGGTGAGCACGAACGACCACACGATGGCCGCTCCGTTGGCGAGTGCCTGCTCGATGAGAAGTCCCGCGTCTCCTCCGTAGAAGATTCCCTCTTCGAAGCTTCCCTCGAAGAACCCGGGGTTGGCGAAGAAGCCGATCAACAGCGACCCTACGAGACCGCCGACGAAGTGCACTCCGACGACGTCGAGTGCATCGTCGTAGCGGAACCGGTGCTTGAGTCGCACCGCGTAGCAGCACACGACACCGGCCGCGAGACCGATGGCGATCGGAGCGGCACCCGAGACGTATCCGGCGGCGGGCGTGATGGCCACGAGGCCCGCCACGATGCCCGATGCGGCCCCGAGGTTCGTCGGGTGCCCGTCGCGCAGCCACTCCACCAGCACCCACGCCAGGCCGGCGGCGGCCGCGGCGAGGAACGTGTTCATGAAGGCCTGGGCGGCCTGACCGTTGGCGGCGAGGGCGGAGCCGGCGTTGAAACCGAACCAGCCGAACCACAGGATTCCGGTTCCGATCATGACGAGCGGCATCGAGTGCGGAGGTGAGGCCGCCGACCGACGACGACCCAGCACGAGGACCGCGGCGAGGGCGGCGATGCCCGCGTTGACGTGGATGGCGGTGCCGCCGGCGAAGTCGATGGATCCGCGCTGGCCGAGCCAGCCCCCGTACACCCACTTGAACACCGGCACGTAGACGATCAGCACCCACACCGGGACGAAGATCGCCCAGGCGGAGAACTTCATGCGGTCGGCGACAGCTCCGGAGATGAGCGCGGGCGTGATCGCCGCGAACATTCCGAGGAACGCCACCGTGGCCAGGCCCATGCCGTCGCCGGCGAGCGAGATGTCCTTGAGGAAGAACGAGTCGAAGCCGCCGATGAAGTCGGCGTCGAACGGG
>JAULXU010000249.1:0-10920 GCA_032118285.1 Ilumatobacteraceae bacterium | reverse complement strand
GATGGCATGCGGGCTCTTCTTGAGGGCCCAGCTGGCCTTGTACTTCACCTCGAGAACGAGGATGTTGTGCGTCGTAATCTGCCCGTTCACCGTGTTGTGCGGCTTGATGTTGGTCTTTCCCCCTGAGAGATACCTCTGGAAGACGCCTGCCGCCTCGTCCCACTTCCAGAAGGAGCGGGCTTCGTTGTTGGTGGCCACGACGATCTTGACTCCCGAGACGGCCCGGTCCGTGTCGACGACTTCCCCCGGAGCCGCATAGCCGAACTGGGCCGGGGGCGGACCGGCGTCGGCAGGGGCCAGATTGTCCCAGACCTTCTGTGTGCTGGCGAAAAGATTGTGGGGGCCCTTGCGGTCCTTGTCGCGGTAGTAACCGCCCTTGCCTTTCGATGCCGTGTGGCCGGCGTTGACGAAGTCGCCCTCGTTGAAGGCCTTCGTGATCTCGGGCCGTCCGCCGCTCCACACGATGATCGGAGTGTTGTAGGCGTCGAAGATCTCGATGTCATGGGTGCGAGCACTGCGGATCGGTCCGACCGGATCGCTGCCCCTGCTGTGGAACACCGCACCGAAGCGGGCGATTTCTCCCTCCGCGCGGGCCTCGAACACGATGTCGGCGGTGTCCAGACCGACCTGCGGGCGCGCGGCCTGGTGACCGTCGATCTTCGCCACGATTGCCGGACGTTGCAGTGCGGCCTCGTCGGGAGCCGGAAGGCCCGTCAGCGGCCACACCACGGGCGGAAGGGTGGTCGTGGTGGTCGTCGACGTGGTGGTCGTGGTGGCCGTGTCGGCGCGCTGAATCGCACCACACGCACCGAGAACGACGGCCAACGCCGTGATTCCCGCGATCGAACGGTTTCGGCGGATTCGGGTGGAGATGTCGCTCACCTCAGGACTCCTTGACCATGTCAATGCGATCGACGAGGGCCGTCTCTCGCCCCACGAGACTAGGGAGTGAACCGCGGGCAGCAGCGTCATGAGCGACGGGGGCCGCCACCCATGATGACCGGAGCGCCACGAGGGCCGGGTGCGTGCAGACGGCACCGTGGTCGCGGATTCGTCCGAGCACATCGGCGAGAGCCGGGGGGAAGCGAGTCACCCGAACCGCATCGAGGTCGATCGCCACATCGGCGCCATCGGGCACGAGCACGTCACGGGACCGCCGCACCAGTCCGGCGACGAGGGGCAGCCGGGGCAATCCTGCGAGGGCATCGGCCACAAGGACGTTGCGGGCATGACCGGATCTGATCCTGTCGAGGAGCAGGGCCACGATGGCCTCGTGTTCGAGTCTCCCGAGACCCTCGAGGAGACCCGTGGTCAGGACGATCACTGCTCCGGATTCGGCGCCTGCAAGGGCGAGCGCAACCGGAGTCGCCTCGTCCACGACCCGCAACTCGGGCCGCGGCACCCCCATGGCCAGAACGAGGCCGTCGAGAACGTTGTCCAGGCGGGCGGTGTCCCGCGTGTCGTCAATCGGGGCGAGACGGGCGACTGCCTCGGGGAAAGCCGAACGGACCACGGACCTCACCCGCAGCCACCATGCCGCGGCCGGGAGTGCACCCGCCGCCAACGGCACGGGCAGTGGCAGGGAGAGCACGAGGGACACGAGCAGGACGACGAGCACGAGCACGACCGCCGGTATCCACGCGACGGGTACCACCGCAGCACCGGGTGCAGGCAACAGGGCCGCAGCCCGCGTCGTCTCAGACTCTGTCGCCATCGTTCCTCCCGCGACCCGCGCGGGACGCGCGAATGATCCTGTCCTGCAGTGGCCTGAGCATACGGGGCACCGACGTCGCCCGGACGATGTCGTCGGCCTCCATGGCGAGGGCCCGCTCGTAGAGACCGACGTAGAGATGTGCGAGCCGGTCCATGGAAAAATTCTCGGCGTGCGCACGACCGGCCACCCGCATACGGTCGGACCACCACGGATCGGCCACCGCCCTGGCCAGGGCAGCAGCCAGGGCAACGGGATCACCCGGCGGAACGAGCGACGCCGTCTCCCCGTCGGTGGCGACGTTTCGGTATCCGTCGATGTCACTGGCGACGACGGGCGTTCCGGCCGCCATGGCCTCGAGCAGCACCACTCCGAAGGACTCACCGCGCAGCGACGGCGCACAGAAGACCGCAGCACGCTTCATGCGGTCCACCTTCTCCACGTCGCTGATACGGCCGAGCCATTCGATGCGTCCGTCCCCCGCGTGACGCGCCCTCAGATCGGCGGTTTCGGGCCCCTCGGAGGCGACCCAGAGCCGGGTGTCCTCGGGAAGATGTTCCATCGCGTCCAGGAGAACTCCGAGCCCCTTGCGCGGTTCGTGTCGTCCGACGAAGAAGACGGCCTTTTCGCGGCCTGTCGTGGCCTCCCCCCCGTAGACATCCAACTCGATGCCGTTGAAGAGGACCTCGTACTCCCCGCCGATCCATTGCCGGGCCAACTCCACGGCGTCCTTCGAGACCGCGACCCTGATGTCGATGCGATCGGCAATCCGGGACAACGGACGCCAGAAGGCCTTGTAGGCACCGGACTCCCCGGCAGTGTGGAATGTCGCCACCACCGGGGCCAATTTGACGAGCACCGCGGTGAGGGTGGGCCCGGGAACGAGGGGCTCGTGCACGTGCAGGACATCGAAGTCCTCGTCGTTGAGGGCACGGATCGTGCGCAGGGCGGCAGAGATGTCCGGCGCGAGGGGCGCGACGGATCCGTTCGTCGATGTGGGAAGACTGTTTCCGAGCGGGGTCACGAAGGGATCGGGGGGAGGTCCGTCACAGGGACCGAGTACGCGGACCTCGTGACCTGCGGCGCGCAGCGAGCGGGCAAGACCGAGCACCTGCTGCTGCACGCCACCGGGAATGGTGAGGCTGTACGGACACACCATTCCTATCCGCAGCATGCCACTACGGTACCCCCATGGTCGTCTCGCACACTTCCCTTCCCGCCGTCTCGGTCGTCGCCGTTCCGCGCAAACGCGCCGACATCATCGCGCTCGCAGTGGAGGCCGAGCGTCGAGGATTCGCGGGGCTCGCACTTCCGAGCCTCGGCGCCACGATGGGACTGGCCGTGTCCCTGGCGCACGCCACCGGATCGATTCCCTTCTGGACATCCATCCAACCGATCTACTACAGCCACCCCGTCGAGTCGGCGAACACCGCCGCGCACATCCACGAGGTCTCGGGTGGGAGATTCCGATTCGGAATCGGAGTCAGCCACGGTCCCGTCACGTCGCGCCTCGGTGTCGCCCCCGGCAGACCACTGTCCGACATCGCTGCCTACGTGGAACGGATGCGGGCGAACGAGCGGTTCGGAGGGGAACTCCCTCCCCTGTGGCTCGCCACACTGCGCAACCGGATGCTCGGTCTCGCCACCGAGATCGCCGACGGGGCCGTCTGGGCGAACGCCTCCCTGCGGGGCATTGTCCGCCAACTCGACGAGGTGCCCGCCGCACGTCGGGAGGGATTCGCGCTGGCCAACATGGTGCCGGTCGTCATCGACGACGACGTTGCCGCCGCACGCGCGGTGAATCGCCGCACCATGACGGGATATGTGATTCTCCCCAACTACCGCAACTACTGGCGAGAGGCCGGCTGGTCGGAGGAAATGGACGCCATCGAGGATGCTCTCGGGAGAAACGACCGGGATTCCCTGCCGGGGCTGATGAGCGACGCGTGGCTCGACGACTGCACGGTCTCCGGCCCACCTTCATTGGTGCGCGACCGGTTGGAGCAGTGGCACGCCGCGGGCGTGGCGCCCGTTGCCGTCATGTCCTCCACCTCCGGCGGGCAAGCAAAGGCCATCGGCGAACTGTTCGCCGCCTATTCCTGACCTCTATCCCTCGTCGCGATTCCATCCGGGGTCGGTCGGCCAGTTGGGCTGGAAGAGGTGCCACTGCTCCGGAGCCCTGCGGATGAGTCCCTCCAATTCGCGTGCGAGGTCGCGTGTCACCCCTGAGACGCGTTCGCGCAGCCGCCCTCCGCTGCTGCCCAGGTCGAGGGGCGGGCGCAGCACCACGTGGTGACCGTCGGTGCGGTCCGTGAAGTACACGGCCGCGGGCAGCACGGTGGCGTCCGCCCGGATTCCGAGCATGGCGGGACCCGCGGGAAGGGTCGTGCGCTCGCCGAAGAATTCCGTCTCCACCCCGTTGCGCTGGATGTCGCGGTCGCAGAGCAGACACACGATCTCGTTGCGCCGCAACGCGGCGAGCACCTCGGACGCCGCATCCGGGCCGAGGGGAACGACGTTCATCCCGAGGTTGCGACGCAGGTCGGTGAACCACTTGAAGAGTTCCGGCGGATCGAGCGGCTCGACGACGACGGTGAGGCGGTGACCACGGTCCGTGATCCATCGCCCCGCCCATTCCCAGCCCCCCAGATGGGGCAATGCCACTATCACGCCGCGACCCCGCGCGAGACCCTGCTCGAGGTGCTCGAATCCCTCGACGGTCAGGCCCCGCTCCACCGCCCGGCGGGACATTCCCGGAAGTCGGAAACTCTCGGCGTAGTAGCGCAGGTACGAATCGAAGGCGCGCTGTGATGCCCGCCGCAACGCGGCTCCCCGCAGCGACGGGTCCACGCGGCGCAGGTGCCGCTCGATCATCCGGCGCTTCTCCTGTTGGGAGACGGCCACACCGGGAGCCGCCAGCGTCAGGAGCGCACCCGCCACGACGGCCGGAGTGGCCCGGGCGAGCAGGGAGCCGAGGCGGTACCCGCCCACCACGAGGGACCCGGACAGGTCGCCGCGGGGCTCAGCCATTGTTCCGGCGACGCTGGCGGGCGTTGACCCACAACTGGCGTCGTGAGGCACGGGCTCCCTGGCGGGTCACACGACGCACACGGCGAACCTCCCGCCGCTCCCGGGCAGCCGGGGAGACCTCGGCCTGGCGCCACACGAGGAGGAAACGCTGGACCGCCGTGATGATCGTGAGGACGAGCATCACCCAGAGGATGGTCACGAGCACCGAGTCGAAAAGCAGCCCCACGCAGAGCACGATGATCCGCTCCGCCCTCTCCATCAGACCCCCCTTGGCCGAGAGCCCCAGTGCCTCAGCCTTGGCCCGCTCGTAGGAGATGAGCGCGGACACCCCGAGGATCGCCATGGGCAGGATGGCGGCGTGGGGGCTCGACGTGTCGGCCAGCCACCATGCCACGCCGATGAAGAGGATGCCGTCTGTGACGCGGTCCATCACCGAATCGAAGAAGGCCCCTCGTTGGCTCGCCGAGTCCGACGCCTTCGCGAGCGCCCCGTCCAGCATGTCGGGCAGAGCCGCGAGGATGACGAGCACCAGGCCGGCGCGCAATGACCCGCGACCGATCGCCACCGCCGCGGCAACGGCGACGAGCACCCCTGCCAGGGTCAGGTGGTCGGGCGTCATGCGGGTGCGCCGAAGCAGCATCCCCACAGGCCTCACGGCGCGCTCGATGGGCGCGCGAAACCGGCCGTCGAACATCGTCGAGACGCTAGCCGTCCCGGCCGTCCGGGGAGGCCGTGGCCGTTCCCGGATTCTGCTCGACGAGGCACTCCACAACCCGCCCGTCGACGGCATCGACCAGGACCAATGCGCGCGACAACGGGGGTTCCTCGTCGGAGTAGCAGAAGATGCGCCAGGTCGGCCGGCTGCGCAGCCCGCGCCACACCTGCTGGGCGGAGGCATGACCGGTGACGAAGCCGACTGTCCCCGCGGCGAGGACGAGGGCACGCGACTCGTCCACGGTCATCCGCCAGCCGCTCGTGAGGGACACGGCGCCCGCGAACACCAGAAGTGCAGCCGCCAGAACGAGGCCGTCGTTGACGAGGGCCGATCCGGAGCCGGCCGCGAAACGCACGCCCAGACACGCCGCGGCGACGATTGCGTAGAGAACAGCGGGGATGCGACGGCGTGAATTGTCGGGAAACCGGTACTCGGCCCGATTGTCGACGGCGTTCAGGTCGTCGGGAAGGACGTCGCGGATGTCCTCGTGCGGTTCGCTCATCGTGGTCGCTCCTCTCGTCCGGGCCAGGCCGAACGAACACGCGCCGCTGTGTCCCCGAGCGGCTCGGGGAGGGTGCGTGTGTCGGCCGTCGCCGTCATGAAGTTGGAGTCCCCGTCCCAGCGCGGAACGACATGGACGTGCAGGTGGCGCGCGATGCTCCCCCCGGCCGCCCCGCCGAGATTGATGCCGATGTTGAGGGCATCGGGGGAATGGGACGACCGCAGTGCGCGCACCGCATCGGTGACGGTCGACCACAGCTCCGACGACTCCTCGGCGGTGAGATCCTCCGGCTCGGCGACCTCGCGGAGAGGCAGGACGAGCAGGTGTCCCGATGCGTAGGGAAACGCATTCAGGATGGCAAAGACGGTCCGTCCGCGGTGCACGATGTGGGTCTCCGAATCCGGGAGACCACTGGCGAGGATGTCGGAGAACACCGAACCCTCGCGTGGATGATCCCCCCGCACGTATGCCGCGCGCCAGCCGTTCCAGAGATGGTCGAGCCGACTCATGCGCCGTCGATCTCGGCGACCTCGGCGGTGAGACGGGACACGAACTCCGCGAGTGGCACCCCGCGCTCGACCTCTCCTCCGCGAGGATTGTCCCCGACCGTCCCGGCGGCGACGTCCTCGTCGCCGACGACGAGGACGTGGGGAATCCGCTCCATCTTGGCCGTTCGGATTCGCTTGCCCAGTTGGTCATCGGCGGGCACCACCTCGACCCGGAAACCCCCCAGGCGAAGCGATTCGGCCACCGATTCCGCGTATGCGAGGTGCGCGTCGGCGACGGGAAGCACCGTCACCTGGACGGGGGCCAGCCACGCGGGGAAGGCACCGGCATAGTGCTCGAGGAGCACGCCGAAGAAGCGCTCGACCGATCCGAAGAGAGCCCGGTGCAGCATGATCGGACGATGGCGCCCGCCATCGGGCCCCACGTACTCGAGCTCGAACCGCTCCGGCGTGTTGAAATCAGCCTGGATCGTGCTCAGCTGCCACTTCCTGCCGATTGCATCCCGCACGTCGATGTCGATCTTGGGTCCGTAGAAGGCGGCGTCGCCTTCCTTCACCGCGTAGGGCACGCCGTGCCGTTTGAGCGCCGACTCCAGTGCGGCCGTCGCCTTCCCCCAGATCTCGTCGGTTCCCACCGACTTCTCCGGGTCGCGGGTGGACAGGTTGAACTCGAAGTCGTCGAATCCGAATCGGCGAAGGACCGAGAGGATGAAGTCGAGAAGCGAGGTGATCTCATCGGCCATCTGCTCCTCGGTGCAGTAGATGTGGCTGTCGTCCTGCGTGAATCCGCGGATTCTCAGGAGGCCATGGAGGGTGCCCGCGCGCTCGTAGCGGTACACGTTGCCGAGTTCGAAGAGGCGCAGCGGAAGCTCGCGATAGCTGCGCTGACGGCCGCCGAAGATGAGCGAGTGCATCGGGCAGTTCATCGGCTTCATGTAGTAGGTGCCGTTGTCCATCTCCATCGGCGGATACATGCCGTCGGCGTACCACCCGAGATGCCCCGACTTGACGAACAGGTTGGCGTTTGCGAGATGTGGCGTGTACACGAATTCGTATCCACCGTCCTGGTGGCGCCGGCGGGAGTAATCCTCCATGATCTTGCGCACGACCGCCCCCCGCGGGTGCCAGACGGCGAGTCCCCCGCCAAGTTCTGCTGGGAACGACAGCAGGTCCATCTCGGCTGCGAGCCGACGATGATCGCGCTTCGCGGCCTCCTCGAGACGATGCAGGTGCTCCTTGAGCGCGGCGTCCGACTCCCATGCGGTTCCGTAGACCCGCTGGAGCATCGGGCCCTTCTCGTTGCCGCGCCAGTAGGCGCCGGCCACCTTCATGAGGGCAAAATGACCGAGTCGACCGGTCGAGGGAACGTGGGGCCCCTTGCAGAGGTCCACGAAGTCGGGTGTGTTGCGATACACGCTCATGGTGTCGCCCGACGCCACCTCGCCTGCGTCGTGGCCGTCGGCGGCACCGCTCGAGACGCGGCGGATGATCTCGCACTTGTAGGGCTGGTCCTCGAACAGGCGCAACGCGTCCGCCACCGGGATGTCGGATCGTTCGAACGGCTGGTCGGCGGCGACGATCTCGCGCATGCGGGTCTCGATGACCGCGAGATCCTCCTCGGTGAACGTCCGTCCCCCCGGGAGGTCGAAGTCGTAATAGAAGCCGTCCTCGATGGCGGGACCGATGGTGAACTTCGCTCCGGGGAAGATCTGGAGGACCGCCTGGGCGAGTACGTGGGCAGTGGAATGACGCAGGACGTGCCGACCGGCGGGCGAATCGGCCGTGAGCACGGAGACCCGGTCGCCGTCGGACACCGGGGCGACGAGGTCGACCTCGATTCCGTTCACCGTTCCCCCGAGTGCGGCGCGGGCGAGGCGCGATCCGATGGATGCAGCAACATCGGCGATTGTCGCGCCCGCGGGAACACCGCGCCGCGACCCGTCCGGGAGAATGACCGAGACCTCTTCCATGAGGTCTCCATCCTACGGAGAGAGGAGTTCCCGGGGCCCGTCCATTCCCGGGTCAGCGATGGCCCCGGTCTCGGTGGGAAGGCTCTCGGCGCGCCGCGTGGCGTACACGTTGCGGTACTCCTGGCCGGTGAGTTCCCGGATCTCGAACATCAATTCGTCCGTCAGGGCCCGCAGTGCCAGTCGGTCGTTGGCCCCCGCGGCGTAATGGGTGGTGTCGATCGGTGCGCCGAATCGGAGAGTCACGGGACGACGAAGTTTCGGAAGGACCGTGTCGGGGGGCTGGATCTCCCGCGTACCGATGATTCCGACGGGGATGAGGGGCACACCGGTTCGCAGCGCGAGCCGAGCGGCTCCCGTGTGGCCCTTGTACAGCATCCCGTCCCGGCTTCGGGTCCCCTCGGGGAAGATCCCGAACAACTCCCCCCGCGCGAGGACATCCTCCGCCGCGGCGAGGGCGGATTCGCTGCGCGATCCGCCCGATCTGTCGATGGGAATCATGCCGAGCATCGGGAACAACCGACGGGTCTTCCACGAGTCCATGTACTCCGCCTTGCCGACGAAACTGATGCTCCGCCCGACGTGGATCATCGTGAAAGCCGAGTCGAGGAAGCTCACGTGATTGGGGCAGACGATCGCGGGACCCTCCGGTGGCAGGTTGTCGAGACCCTCGATGGTGAATCTCCAGAGCCGCAACGACAAGGGGCGCAGCACGGCCCTCGCTCGCCTCTGCGCACCGCCCCCGGGGGGCGCTGTATCCCCCATGTTCGACACCATAGAGGCAGTGTCAAGGGCACGGGACCGCCCGGGCGTCAGAAGGTCAGAGCCGAACGCCGAGCAGGGCCGCCGCGGAAGCGACGTCCTCCCCCGCGGTCGCGGCGGCGTCGATCTCGCGCAAGGCACCCGGCGTGTCGAGATCATCGTCGAGACGGCTTCGAACGCGCTCGAGCGCACCGCCGTGGGCTCCGCCCACGGCGGCCCTCCACTTCCCGAGACGTTCTGCGGCATCGGGCATGAGTCCGTCGTTCCAGTCCCACTCGACGCGATACGAGTGGGACAGCACCGCCAGGCGAATGACACGCGGATCCCATGTCTCGCGCAGGCGGTCGACGAACACGAGGTTCCCGAGGCTCTTGGACATCTTCTCGCCGTCCTTGCGCACCATCGCCACGTGCATCCAGTGACGCACGAAGGGCTCGCCGGTGGCCGCCTCGGACTGTGCCCTCTCGCACTCGTGGTGGGGAAAAATGAGGTCGGCTCCGCCCCCGTGCAGGTCGATGGTCGTTCCCAACTCGCGGAGCGCGAGCGCGGAACACTCGATGTGCCAGCCGGGTCGTCCGGATCCCCATACGGCGTCCCACGCGGGTTCGTCGCCGGTGGAGGGCTGCCACAGCACGAAATCGAGGGGATGACGCTTGTTCGGGTCCGAGGGATTCCCGCCGCGCTGGCGGGCGAGATCGATCATCTGCTCCTCGTCCAGATGCGACACCGCGCCGAAGTCCGGAAAACGCGAGACATCGAAGTACACGGCGCCACCCGCCTCATAGGCGAATCCGCGGTCGAGGACCATCCCGATGAACCCGCGGATGTCGGCGATCGCCGATGACGCACGGGGGGAACTGTGCACCGGCAGCGTGTCGAGCGCCTCCATGTCGCGGTTGAAGCGCGCCTCCTCCCCGGCGGCCAGGTCGAGATAGTGCACGCCGAGTTCCCGGGCCTTGGCGAAGAGCGGGTCGTCGACGTCGGTGACGTTGCGGACGCAGCGCACCTCGTGCCCGAGATCGATGAGGCGCCGCTGGAGCACGTCATAGAAGAGAAATGTCGCGGCGTGTCCGAGGTGCGTGGCGTCGTAGGGGGTGATTCCGCACGTGTACATCGTCACGAGCGGACCGGGTTCGAACGCCACGACGCCGCGCCTCGCGGTGTCCCAGAGCCTCATGGCCACCGACTCACACCTCCGCGCGCGGGTCTCGCTTGATTCCCGTGAGCTTCGGGGCCACCCGCGTCCGGTAGCGAACGTTCAGCTGCAGCAGAACGGCGGTGAAGGCCTCGATTGCGGTGGCGTTCGAGAGCTCTCCCGCGTCGAGCGGTCGGCAACCCGGGATGCGCCCGGCGATCTCCATCGCCACCCGCGTCGCCTCCGGGTCGTCCGAACAGATGAGGACATCGCTGTCGATCGGTTCGCCGAGGTGGCCCAGTTCCTTCGCGGGCAGGTGATGGAACGCCGCCACCACCCTGCATTCCGGCACGGCCGCCTGCACGTGGGCCGCCACACTTCCGCGCGGCGGGAGGAGGGGCTGGAACTCGTGCCCCACCTTCACCAGCGCATTGGCCATGGAGATGACGACCTTGCCCTTCAAAAGCGACACGTTGTCCTTGGCGGTGGTGGCGGCACCGTCCCACGGAGTGGCGAGAACCACGACGTCGCACGCTGCCGCCTCGGAGTTGTCACACGCCTCGAGTGTCAGCGCCAGTTCCGGGAATTTCGC
>JAULXU010000248.1:0-7707 GCA_032118285.1 Ilumatobacteraceae bacterium | reverse complement strand
GCCCGGTGTCGCGCGTTCGTTGCCGAGTGCACCTCCGATGATCGAGCAACGCCCCTGGTCGTGGGGGTACTCGTGCACCGGGAACAGGGGCCGACCTGCCGGGACGTCGTCGTTGAAGCGCCGCGATCCCTCCCAGGCACTCCATCCGAAGTCGGTGCCGCGACCACCGGCCATGCCTCCGCCAGATGGTGCCCGGTTGATCTCCTCCAGGCGTCCCTGTCCGACGTCGGCGATCCACAGGTCGCCGGCCTCGGAGAACGCGATGCGCCAGGGGTTGCGCAGCCCCGACGACCAGATCTCGGGTCGGGCGCCCGGCGTGTCGAGGTGGGGATTGTCGTCGGGGACGGAATATCCGTCGTCGTCGGGATCGATGCGCAGGATCTTTCCGAGCAGGGACCCGAGGTCGGCCGCGCTGCGGTCGGGGTCGTTGGCACCCCCTCCGTCTCCGGTGGCGATGTAGAGCATGCCGTCCGGTCCGATCTCGAGGTCGCCGCCGTTGTGGTTGCCGCGCGGGTGCTCGATGACGAGGATGTCCTCGCCCGGTGCGTCGGCGGGGGTGAAGGCGCCGGCGTCGTCCACGGTCAGGCGGGACACGGTGATGTCGCCGTTGGGCGCGGTGCGGTTGAGGAAGGCGTGCCACGAGTCGCCCCCGCGCCGGAAGGCCAGCCCCAGCAATCCGCGCTCGGACTGCACGGTGGTGAACCCCGAGATGTCGAGAACCACGCTGCGTTCCGTGCCGTCACGGGACCAGCGCTCGATGATGCCGCGCCGGGACACCACGTAGAGGAAGGGGTCGTCGGGAGAGCGTTCCACCACGTCGACTGCACCCTCGAGGGTCCCCACCTCGACGAGGGACCACTCCGGGGGCTCGTCACCGCCGGGGAGAACGGACGGAGCGGTGCTGTCGGTCGAGGAGGATCCGTCGCCGCATGCCGCGACGACGAGCGACAGCACGGCCGTCAGTGCGAGGCGGGAGATCGAGCGCCGGCTCATTCGGCTGCGCGCACGCGGATGAGTCCCTCCTGCACCACCGTGACCGCCAGATGGCCGTCACGGGTGTAGATGGAGGCACCGGCCAGGCCGCGGGAGTGGGAGGTGGAGACGGCGTGCTGGTCGTAGAGGAGCCAGTCGTCGGCACGGAACGGCCGGTGGAACCACATCGCATGGTCGAGACTCGCCATCTGGACGTTGTCCCAGCCGATGCCGTGGGGAAGGAGGGTGGTGTCGAGGAGGGTCATGTCGCTGGCGTAGGTGATGATGCAGGCGTGGAGCACGGGGTCCTCGGGCAGGCTGCCGTTCGTGCGCAACCACACGCGTTGGCCGGGAGCACCCACGCCCGATCGGGCCCACGGCGGCTCGTCGACGTAGCGCAGGTCGATGGGGCGCGGCCTCTCGTACCACTCGCCCATCTGTTCCTTGTAGGGCGCCATCTGCTGCTTGAAGTCGGGCAACGATTCGGGATCGGGCACACCCGCGGGGGCGGTGATCTGCCAGTCGAGCCCGGGCTCGGCCGAGTGGAAGCTGGCCTGGAGGTTGAAGATGACCTCGCCGTGCTGGATGGCCACGACGCGCCGCGTCGTGAAGCTGCGGCCGTCGCGCAGGCGGTCGACCTCGTAGAGGATCGGCGCGTTCGGATCCCCGGGACGCAGGAAGTAGGCGTGGATGGAGTGCACCCAGCGGGACTGTTCCTCGACCGTGCGCGACGCCGCGACGAGTGATTGCCCGGCCACCTGCCCGCCGAACACGCGCACGCGGTTCTCCTGGGGCGAGACGCCGCGGAAGATGTTCACTTCGATCGGTTCGAGATCGAGGATGTGCAGCAGGTCGTCGAGAGCCGTGGTCACGGCCCCATAGTAGGGTTCCCCCGTGTCGAGACCTCCCCTTGACCCGGCGTTGCGTTCCCTCGCGCTCGGCACGAAGGGCTTCATGCCCGCCGACGAGGGGGACGCTCTCCATGCGGCGGCCCTCGATGCCGCCGACGCGGTGCCTGACCTGCCCTTTGTCGAGGTCGGTTCGTACTGCGGTCGATCCACGGTGTGGCTCGGTGCCGCCGCCCGCACGTCGGGCCGTGTTCTGTTCGCGGTCGACCACCACACGGGAAGCGAGGAGAACCAACCGGGGTGGGAATGGCACGACCCCTCGGTGGTCGACCCGCGCACCGGGCGCATGGACACCCTGCCGTTCTTCCGCGCGACCATCCTCGACGCCGGTCTCGCGGACTGCGTCGTCGCCGTCGTGGGTGATTCGCACACGGTGGCGCGGGCCTGGCCGGGATCGCTCGCATTCCTCTTCATCGACGGCGGGCACGGCGCCGAGCCGGCACGGCTCGACCGGGAGCTGTGGACCCCGAAGGTGGCCCCCGGTGGACTGCTGGCGATCCACGACGTGTTCCCCGATCCCGCCGACGGCGGGCGCCCGCCCCACGACGAGATCTACCGACCCGCGCTCGATTCGGGCCTGTTCACCGAGGTGTCGGCGACGGGTTCGTTGCGCGTGCTCCGCCGGGAGACCTGATCGGCACCGGGAGTGATCAGCGCGTCCGGGCCGTGCCCGGAACCCGTGCGGTGAAGAGCGGCGCGGCGGGCGAGCCGCCGCTGATGGCGTCGGCGGCCATGATGATGGCCGCCGCGGTGTAGGCACTCGCTTCGTCGGCGGGGAAGTGCACCATCGTCCTGTCGGGTTCGGCCGGATAGACGATCCCGGTCCAGTAGGAACCGTCCTGGCGTCGGTGCGGCATCGTCCACAGAAGCAGCTCCCGGGCCGTCTCGCGGTCACCCGCGGCGACATGGGCGATGGCGCATTCGCTCGTCTCGGCGGCCGTCACCCACTGTTCGTCGCTGACGCACCGCACGCCCCGATCCTCCATGACGAAGCGGTCCCAACCCTCGGCCAGGCGCGCCTTGGCCCGCGCGCCGGTCATGGCGCCGGTGAGGACGGGGTAGTACCAGTCCATCGCCCATCGTTCCTTGGGCTCGAAGGCTCCGAGGTCGCCGGCGACGATGGCATCGATCCCCTCGGCGGCGGCGAGCCACCCGTGGCGGTCCTCGCCGACGAGCGCGGCGAGGGCGTGGCCGCACCGCAGGGCGTGACTGATGCTCGAGCATCCGGTGAGCAGGGCATAGTCCCATGGCACCTCGTCGACCTCGCGAGCCCACAGCACGAGACCGTCGGGCCTCCGCATCGACATCACCCAGCCGAGTGCGGCATCGACCATGGGCCAGCGGCGGCCGACCTCGGCGGCGTCGCCGGTGCAGAGCCAATGGGCCCACACCCCGGCGGCGACGTAGGCCACCACGTTGGTGTCGAGCTTGGCGTCCTCCACGGAGCCGTCGGATCGGTAGTAGTTGAACCACCAACCGTCGCGGTGCTGGGTGGACTGCAGCCAGTCGTAGGCCGCGCGCGCCGCCCCGTGGCGACCCATGATGTCGAGGGCGATGGCGGTCTCCACGTGGTTCCACGGGTCGCAGTGCCCACCGGGAAACCAGGGGATCATCCCGCCGGGCAGCTGCAGCGCCTCGATCGAGTCCGCGGTGCGGGCGAGGTCGGCGGTGGTGAGGATGCCGGGCAGGTGGGGGCGGCTCACGGGAGCACCTGCTTGGTGGCGTAGACGATGTAGCTCTTGCCGAGGACGGGGCTCAGGACGCGCTCGGCGACGCGGGTGACGGAGGGCTGCTCGATGATGTCCCACTCGAGGAAGCGGCGATAGCGCGACACGAGCGGGTGGTCGTCGCGTCGCGGCCCGACCGCGCACTTGAGCCACCAGTACGGGGAATGCAGCGCGTGGGCGCGGTGACTGCCGCGCACACGGAGGCCCGCGGTGCGCAGCTTGGCCTTCAGTTCGGTGGCGCTGTAGATGCGCACGTGTCCGCCCGGGCTCTTGGGGGCGTGGTACTCGTCGGAGAGCATCCAGTTGATCTTCTCCGGGTACCAGGTGGGAACGGTGACAGCCAGCGTGCCGCCGGGCTTCAGGACGCGCTCGAATTCGGCGATGGCCGAGACGTCGTCCTGGATGTGCTCGAGCACCTCGGAGGTGACGATGCGGTCGAAGGTGCCGTCGGGGAACGGGAGTCGCGTGGCGTCGCCGCGCATCACCCCGGTGAAGGAATCCGCCGCGATCTCGCCCTGCTCGATCATGGCGAGGAACATGGCGCGCATGGTCTCCACCTCGTCGGCGGCCCAGTCGAGGGCCGTCACCCGGGCGCCCCGGCGAGCCGCCTCGTAGGCGTGGCGTCCGAAGCCGGCGCCGGCGTCGAGGAACGCCTCGCCGGGGCGCAGGCCGAGGGTGTCGAAACGGACGGTGAGCATCAGCGGACCTTCCCCGTCGCGGCGCGCATGGCCAGCACCTCGCGGTACTGCTCGACGGTGAGCTCGGCGCAGTGGCGCCAACTCCATCGCGACGCGACACGCTCGCGTCCCGCGGTCCCGATCCGGGCGCGCAGGGCGGGATCGTCCAGCCCGCGGGCGATGGCCGTGGCGAGCGCAGCGGCGTCACCGGCCGGGCACTGCAGCACCGTCTCGCCGTCCGTTCCCGTCACCTCGGGCAGCGCGCCGCCGTCGGTGGCAACGAGGCACGTACCGGTGCTCATCGCCTCGATGGCGGGGAGGCTGAAGCCCTCGTAGAGGCTCGGCACCACCGCCAACTCGGATTCGGCGTAGAGCTCCACGATGCGCTCGTCGGTGACCCCGGACACGAACTCGATGTGGGGGCGCAACCCGAGGGACTCGATGAGGTCCATGCTCTTGCCCTCGCGCGGTCTGCCGATGATCGTGAGGGTCACGTCGCGATCCCGGCGCAGGATGGCCATGGCCTCGAGGAGGTACGCCAGCCCCTTGAGGGCCACGTCGGCCGATGCGGTGGTGATGAGCCGGCCGGGCTGTCGCGCCACGGCGGGCAGCGGGCGGAAGAGGTCGACGTCGACACCCACCGGCACGAGTCGCATGCGTTCGCGGGGAACACCCATGTCGGTGTGGATGTCGTCGATGGAGTTCTGGCTCACCACGACGATGCGCGGCATGCGCGAGGCGACCCGGCCCTGCATGCCGACGAAGGAGTACCAACGCGACACGGAGCGGCGCTTGAACCAGTTCTTGGCGTGGCTGATCTCCAGTTCGCGGTCCTTGGTGATGGGGTGATGGAGGGTGACGATCGTGGGGATGAGCTTCTCGAGGCGCAGGATGTCGCGGCCGAGGCACTGGTTGTCGTGCACGAGGTCGAAGTCCCCGACGCGCGGTCGCAGGGCCCTCAGGGCGCGTTTGGAGAACGCGAGCGGTTCGGAGAACTGCCCGGTGAGGAAGCGCCCGACCTCGACGACGTCGGGCCACGTCCTGATCTCCCAGTACGCGGGCAGACGACCCGGGTACTGGTCGTTGAAGATGTCGAGACTCGGCAGCTTGTGCAGGGGGACGCGGGCGTCGAGCACCGGGTAGGGCTGGCCACCGAAGACCTCCACGTGGTGCCCGAGGTCGACGAGGGCCTTGGTGAGATGTCGGGTGTAGACGCCCTGGCCGCCGACATGGGGCTTGCCGCGGTAGGTGAGGTAGGCGATCCGCAGCGGCCCATTCGGGTCGTCGCGGCCGGCCGTCGCGGGGATCGGCATAGACGGACAAGGCTACTTGGGGTCTGTGGAAAACTTTCGAGCCGGGCGACGACGGATGACCAGGGCGAGCAACGCCAGCCCCACGACGGCGGGAGCATCGCCCGTGCGCGAGTAGGGGGTGCGTCCCGTGGCGAGGGGCATCGTTCGGTCGATGACCGCGGCTTCGCCCACCGCGGTGCGATCGAACACCTCGCCGGAGGGGGAGACGAACGCCGAGAATCCCGTCGGCGACACCTGCACGAGCCAGCGTCCCTGCTCGCGCGCCCTCAGTCGCGACGACGCCACCTGCTGGGACTGCAGGATGGTTCCGGTGTAACTGGATCCGTTGGTCGGATTGAGCACCAGTGCCGCACCGTCGGTGACGCCCTCGTTGACTCTGCCGCCGAAGAAGACCTCCCACGAGATCGCGACGGCGAGACGAATCGTGCCGACGTCCGTCGTCACATCGAGACGAGCCCGTCCCCGTCCGGCGACGGCATCGCGGGGAACCATGTCCACCGGTGCCCCGATCGAGGCGAGAAGTCCGCGCATGGGCACGTATTCACCGAAGGGGACACGGCGCACCTTGTCGTAGCGGTCGGCGACGGTGCCGTCGGGAGCGATGACGATCTGGGCATTCGTGAACGCGTCTCCCGCGTCCTCGGTGACGCCCACCACGAGGGGAACGCCGAGCCGTCTGGCCTCGGCCACGAGGTCGTCGTGTTCGGGGCTGTCGGCGAAGAGACCCTCGCCCGAGATGTTCACGACGTTCTCGGGCCACACCACCATGTCGCGTCCGCCCGGTGGGAGCGTGCGGGTGAGGGCGAGGTGGCGCTCGAAAGCCTCGCGCGGGTCGGTGTCGACGGCGTGCGTGCCCTGTTCTCCACCACCCTGGACGGCGGTGATGGCGACCGTCGTGCTGCCGCGGGACGTGCCGTCGAGGAACGGAGCGACGAGGCAGGCGAGGGCGACGCTGGCGAGGGGCACGCGGCGGCGCGGCGAGAAGCCGATCCACATCGCCGCCGCGGCGATGAGGACGACCCCGCCGAGCGGCGCCAGTCGCGCCAGGGGCGAACCGGCCTGGGAGATGCCGAGCGTGGCGAGCGGCACTCCGCCGAAGGGCCAGGCGAGCCGGAACGTCTCGGCGAGTCCGTGCCAGGCCACCAGGGCCAGAGCGTGTCGAGACGGCGACGGTGGTGCCGTGCGCGCCGCCGCCCACGCGGCCCCGCCGTGCAGTCCGGCGAACAACGCGCACGTGACGAGGTAGCCGGGCGCGGTGAGCCACCACATCCACGCCAGCGCGGGCACGAACCAACCGAGTGCGAACACGCCCGCAGTGATGAATGGTGAGTCGTCACGGCGAGCGCGCGCGGCACGGGCGTAGAGGGCCAGGCCGACGATGGCAAGCGGCCACCATCCCCACGGGGGCATGGAGAGTGCGACGAGCAGACCCGCGGTGAGCGGGGTGGCGTGGCGCCTCATGGCGTCACGGTATCGGCGCTCACACAACGGTCGTCAGTCGACCGAAAGAGCCTCAGGCAGCGGTGGTCCAGCTCTTGCTCACCCACACGGCGCGCACGATCTTGCGCTTGGCGGCGTAGTCGTTGCCGATCTGCACGCAGCCGTACATGGTGAGGAGCTTTGAGGAGGAGGAGAGAGCAGTGGCGCTGGTGACGCCGACAGACCGCAGCAGCGTGGCGTTGGAAGTGAACACGCTGGTGGCCTTGGTCTTCTGGGGCGGACGCAGTGCATAGGTCGCCTGGTTCGGGTTGATGGTCTCGTGCGTTCCCGCGAGCACTTTGTACGAGTGCTCCCAGCATCCGGATCGAACCTTGATGATCTGTCCCGACCGCAGGGTCTGGATGTGGGCGAAGGGGGCGGGGTTCTTCTTGGCGTGGGGGGTCGTCGTCAGGTTGCGAGCCCTCATCCACGCGTTGTGCTTGGTGAGCCACGCGGTGCGTCGCGCGAGCGAGGCAGTCGACGAAGGCTTGGGATTCTGCTTCAAGAACACCATGTGATAGTCGTAGCTGTTCTTGTTGTAGAAGAGCCGCGTCGTGTTGTGGCCACCGATGAGCATGTTCCCCGAGGACAACGCACCCGTGGTGGGGCTGGGGTAGGGAGTACTGGCGTC
>JAULXU010000247.1:7790-9226 GCA_032118285.1 Ilumatobacteraceae bacterium | reverse complement strand
ACTCGTGGCCCCGATCGCGGCCGGCCTCATCCAGATGGCGGTCAGCCGCAGCCGCGAGTTCGAGGCCGATCGCTCGGCGGCGGAACTGCTCGGCTCGGGCGAGTCCCTGGCCCGGGCACTCGAGCGCATCGAGACGCTTGCGGTGCGCCATCCGATGCAGGTCGCACCCGCCCAGGCCCAGGCGTACATCCACAACCCGCTCGCCGAGATGCACCACAAGCGGAGAACCGGTCTCGACGTGTCGCGTCTCTTCTCCACCCACCCGGCCACCGCCGAGAGGATCCGTCGCCTGCGCGAGATGCGCCTCTGATCCCCGGCGGACCGGCCGGCTTGGCGACGGGGTCAGAGCAGTGCGTTGATGCGCGTTGCGAGGTCGGTGTCGCGCTGCGTGACCCGACCGACGTCATGGGAGACGAGCGTGATCGACACCTTGTTCCACGAGTTGCACCAGTCGGGATGGTGACCCACGGCCTCGGCGACCGTGGCCACCGCCGCCATGAAGGCGAAGGCGGCCGCGAAATCGGGAAAGACGAAGTCGCGGGCCAGACGGCCCTCGCGGAGCAACCAACCCTCGGGAATCGATCCCATGCCCGGACTCACACGAAGGCGGCGTAGCCGTCCCGTTCGAGACGGTCCGCCAGTTCCGGACCGCCGCTCTCGACGATTCGACCGTCCACGAGGATGTGCACGCGGTCGGGCTTCAGTTCCTCGAAGAGACGCGCGTAGTGCGTGATCGCCAGCACCCCGAGGTTCGTCTCCCGCGTCGCCCGCTCCACGCGCGCCGCACAATCGCGCAGGGCGTCGATGTCGAGGCCCGAGTCCAGCTCGTCGAGCACGACGAACCGGGGTTCGAGCACGGCGAGCTGCAGCGTCTCGTTGCGCTTCTTCTCCCCGCCCGACAGGTCGACATTCATCGTTCGCCCGACCAGGTCGGCGTCGAAGTTGATGGCGCCGGCCTCCGCCACGATGCGGGCCTCCAGGTCCGCCACGGGGCGACCACGGGCGGCGAGCGCCTCGAGGAGCACCTCGTCCACGTGCACCCCGGGCACCTCGGTCGGGTACTGCATCACGAGATGAAGACCCGCCCGGGCCCTCTCCCAGGTGGGCAGGGCGAGAATGTCGGTGCCGTCGAGGGTCACCGACCCCCCCGTGACCTCGTATCCCGGCCGGCCCATGATCACGGCAGACAACGTCGACTTGCCGGCGCCGTTCGGGCCCATGACGGCGTGCACCTCTCCGCTGGTGATCTCCAGGTCGATGCCCTTGAGAATCCCCTTGCCCGCGACGCTCGCATGCAGGTCCTTGATGACGAGAGTGCTCATCGGGGGTTCCTCCTCGTGACGATGACGTTCCCGTCGCGAACTTCGGCGTCGAATACCTCGACGGGCTGGGTGGCGGGAAGGGTGTCGGGGTGACCCGTCTCCAGATTGAAGGCA
>JAULXU010000247.1:6467-7780 GCA_032118285.1 Ilumatobacteraceae bacterium | reverse complement strand
GCACTGCCATGACGGATGCACTCGATGCTCCGCGACTCGCACAACACGATTCCCTCGGAGAGGGAGACATTGGCGTGGCTGCAGGTGTCGGCGATGGCGTGCACGTCGCCGCCGATGCGCACGACGGCAACAGCGATGCCGTCCACGTCCACCTTGCGGGCCGCGCCCGGCTCGATGTCCTCGAGGCGGCACACGACGGTCACGACCGCGCTCCCGACAATTCGGCGGCGAGCTTCTCGGCCACCGCGGCGCGCAACGGGCCTGCGTCCACTCCCCTCGGGAGACGGTCGAGAACGTCGTTGAAGAAGCCGAACACGATGAGCCGCTCCGCGACCTCGGGCGGCACCCCTCGGCTCTCGAGATAGAAGCGCTGGTCGTCATCGATGGAACCGACGGTGCTCGCGTGGCTGCACTTCACCTCGTTCGTGAGGATCTCCAGGTTCGGCACGCTCTCGGCCCACGCGCCTTCGCCGAGAGTGAGGTTGCGGTTCGTCTGGAAGGCCTCGGAGTGGGCCGCATCGTGGGCGATGCGGATGAGTCCCGTGTACACGCTGCGCGCGGTGCCCCCGACCGCCCCCTTGAACAGGAGGTCGCTGCGGGTGCGCGGGGCGTCGTGGATCTGCAGGGTTCGGAAGTCGTGCATCTGCGTCCCGCTGGCGAAGTAGAGGGCCATCTGCTGGGCGCTCGCTCCCTGTTCGGCGAGACGGGCCTCGGCGCGCACGCGGGCGTAGTCGCCCCCGAGCGCGACGGTGAACAGGCGCGTCGTCGAGTCCCGCAGGCCCACCGTCTGCTGGTGGCCGATCTGCCACGCCGACGAACCCAGCTGGTTCACCTGGACGTAGTTCACGCGGGCGGCACGGGCCGCCCGAATCTCGAGCACGGGAACCACGAGCGACACCACGCCATCGGGGGAGGTGAACCTCTCCACGACGGTGATCTCCGAATCCTCGCCGGCGTCGATGACGAGTCGGGGGTAGGCCACGATTCCGGGGGTCTCGAGATGGTGCACGATCTCCACGACGCTCCCCGCGACGGTGCCGCGGGGCACGACGAGGCCGATCTCGTCCCCGGCCGCGGCGTTCAATTCCGCGAAGACGTCGGGGTGCTCGGCCATGGCCACACCGCCGAGACGAGCGTCGACGCGCCACTCGTCGGCGCCGATGGTCTCGGTGCGCGCGGAGCCCGCACCGAAACGGCTCATGTCCAGTTCGCCGATGCGGCTGTAGCGCCAGATCTCCTCGTCGGTGGTCGGCAGGACGTGCGTCACGGTGTTCATCGAGTCACTTCTTCTTCTTGTTCTTCTTCTTGCGCTT
>JAULXU010000247.1:0-6457 GCA_032118285.1 Ilumatobacteraceae bacterium | reverse complement strand
TCTCCTCGTCGGCGCTCGGCATCACGGGGGTGGTGTTCACGTGTCTTTTCCTTGTCTCATGCACGGCATGTCGGTCGTGCGTTTCTTCGTGTGCGGGACGGTGGTCCCGCTATTTCCTCTTCCGGCGCCACCAACGGCGGCTCCGGCGCTCCTCGTCGAGGTCGGCGAGTGTCGCCGCACTCACCGCGTTGATGATGTCCTCGGCGGCATCGAGAACCGCCGCGGCCGACCCGTCGTCGAGGCCGGGCACCTCGGGCGGCGTGGCGGGCGCGATGGCCGTTCCATGCACCCAGGCCACGTCGGCGAGGCGTCGCTCGTATCCCGGGCAGGGGTCGGGGCACCTCCACGGGGCCTCGGGGGCCAGGTCGAGGTTGCACTTTCGCACGGCATCACCGTTGGCGTAGGTGCGACTCTCGTAGTTCTTGCATTCGGTGCGCATCGCCACGACGACACCTCCGTCACCCGACGGAACCCTCCATCTGCAGCTCGATGAGACGGCTCCACTCGACGGCGTATTCCATGGGCAGCGTGCGCGTGACCGGCTCGATGAATCCGTTGACCACCATCGACATGGCCTGCTCCTGGGAGAGGCCGCGGCTCATGAGATAGAAGAGCTGCTCGTCGGCGATCTTGGACACCGTGGCTTCGTGGCCGATCTCGGCGTCCCGCTCGCCCACCTCCATGTAGGGAAATGTGCGCGACTCGGAGTCGGCGTCGAGGATGAGGGCGTCGCACTGCACGTGACTCTTGCAGCCGTAGGCGCCCTCGTCGATGCGCACCAGGCCGCGATAGGTGGTGACGCCACCGTCCTTGCTGATCGACTTGGAGACGATCTTCGAGGTCGTCTCGGGAGCGGCGTGGACCATCTTGGCCCCGGCGTCCTGGTGCTGACCGGCGCCGGCGTAGGCGACCGACAGCACCTCTCCGGTGGCCTTGGGCCCCATGAGGTACACGCTCGGGTACTTCATGGTGAGCTTCGAGCCGATGTTCCCGTCGATCCACTCCATGTGGCCCTCGGTCTCCACGCGTGCGCGCTTCGTGACGAGGTTGTAGACGTTCGGCGACCAGTTCTGGATGGTCGTGTAGGTGACGCGGGCCGAGGGCTTCACGATGATCTCCACGACGGCCGAGTGCAACGAGTCGCTCGTGTACACGGGAGCCGAGCAACCCTCGATGTAGTGCACCTTCGACCCCTCGTCGGCGATGATCAGCGTGCGCTCGAATTGACCGGCATTCTCCGAGTTGATGCGGAAGTAGGCCTGCAGGGGCATGTCGCACTCCACCCCCGGCGGGATGTAGATGAACGAGCCGCCCGACCACACCGCGGTGTTGAGTGCGGAGAACTTGTTGTCCCCGGGCGGAATGACCGTGCCGAAGTACTGCTGGACGATGTCGGGATATTCGCGGAGCGCGGTGTCCATGTCGCAGAAAAGGATCCCCTGCTTCTCGAGATCCTCGCGGTTGCGGTGGAAGACCACCTCGGACTCGTACTGCGCCGTGACACCGGCGAGATACTTGCGCTCGGCTTCGGGGATGCCCAGCTTCTCGTAGGTCCGCTTCATCTGCTCGGGCAGGTCGTCCCACTCGTCGACCTGAGCGGTGGCGGGACGCAGGTAGTAGAAGATGTCCTGGAAGTCGATGTCGGGCATGTTCACCGAGAACCACGGCGCCATCGGCTTGCGGTCGAACACCCCGAGGCTGCGCAGGCGCAACTGGGTCATCCAGCGCGGCTCGCCCTTCCACCAGCTGATCTGCTCCACGACGCGATCGCTGAGGCCCTTCTCGGGTTCGAACGCGTACTCGACGTCGTCGCTCCAGCCGAGGCTGTACTTGGACAGATCGAGGTCGAAAGCGGTCATTGCCGTGTCTCCTTCGTGTGGTGGTTCGGGGGGCTCATTGTCCGTGGACAATTAGCACTATCGCCATAGTAACAATCGAGGGCGCGCGAACCACTCGAAACAGGCGGAAAACGCCACCGCTAGCGTGGTCGGGACCATGGAACGTTTCGGGCTCGTCGGCCTCCCCAACGCAGGCAAGTCCTCTCTCTACAACGCCCTCACCGGAGGCGGCGCCCTGGCGGCCCCCTATGCCTTCGCCACCAAGGACCCGAACATCGGGGTGGCCCATGTGCCCGACCCGCGGCTCGAGCGTCTGGCGGAGCTGTCCAGCTCCAAGAAGGTGGTGCACGCCGCCGTCCAAGTGGTCGACATCGGCGGGCTCGTCGAGGGTGCGAGCAAGGGCGAAGGGCTCGGCAACATCCGCGAGGTGGACGCCATCGTCTTCGTGCTCCGGGCCTTTCGCGATCCCGACGTGCCGGGGCCCGACGACCCGCTCGAACACCTCCGGGTGGTGGAACTCGAGCTCGCTCTCGCCGACCTCGAGACGGTCGAATCGCGTCTCGCCCGCTCGAAGAAGGCGGCCCGCGTCGACAGATCCGCAGAGGAGGAGGCCGCCGCGTTCCAGCGCGCCCACGACATCCTCGCCGCGGGAACACCCATTTACCGGTCCGCGCTGTCGGCTGACGACCGTGAGGTGCTCGCCCCCCACTTCCTGCTCACCAACCGGCGCGTCCTCGCGGTGGTGAACGTCGGCGAGAACGAACTCGACCGCATCCCGGCCGAGGTGGCCCGCGTGCGCGCGGAGTTCGCCCCGGAGGGATCCGTCCAGGCCTCCGAGGTCGAGGTCATCGGGATGAGCGTGCAGCTCGAGGCCGAGGCCGCCCAGCTCGACGCCCTCGACAGGGCGGAGATGCTCGAGGCGCTGGGTCTCGGCGAAGGGGCGCTCGCCGCCATGGTTCGCAGCGCGTACCACCTGCTCGGCCTGCGCACCTACTTCACCACCGGCGAGAAGGAGTCCCGTGCATGGACCTTCCGCGCCGGTTCGAAGGCCCCCGAGTGCGCGGGGAAGATCCACAGTGACATCCAGCGCGGCTTCATCCGTGCCGAAGTAATCCACTGCGATGAACTGCTCGCCATCGGCAGTTGGAACAAGGCCAAGGAGCTCGGCAAGATCCGCTCCGAGGGCAAGGACTACGAGTTCGTCGACGGTGACGTCACCGAGTTCCGCTTCAACGTCTAGGTGACACCGTGGAACCCGTCTGGCTCGTGAGCGACGGCAGGGTGCTGGCATCCGCGGTGCGCGCCACCACCCGCGCTGAGCGTCGTCGCGGCCTCCTCGGCAGCGACGTTGTCACCGAGCCGCTCGTGTTGGACGACTGCGCCTGGGTGCATTCGATCGGCATGCGCACCGCCATCGACGTCGTCCACCTGGATGCCGAGGGAACCGTGATCTCCGCGGCGCACCTGCCCCGCTGGCGAATCGGCCGTCCGGTTCGCGGCTCGGTGAGCGTGGTGGAGGCGGCGGCCGGATCGGTGGCCCGCTGGGACCTGCGGCCGGGCGCCAGGGTGGAGGTGCGCCGTGCCGCAGACTGACGTGGCGACCGGTCTGTGGCTCGTGGCCACCCCGATCGGCAACCTCGGAGACCTCTCGCCGCGTGCTGGCGATGTCCTGCGCGCCGCCGACATCGTGTGCTGCGAGGACACGCGACGAACCGCACCTCTGCTCGCACGCATCGGTGCGACACCGAGCCGCACGATGGTGGTCAACGAACACACCGAGCACGACGTCTGCTCCCTGGTCCCCGGCTGGGCGGGCTCGGTGGTGGTCCTCGTGTCGGATGCCGGAACGCCGGGCATCAGCGACCCGGGAGAGCGTCTCGTGCGCGCCGCCCTCGACGCCGGCCTATCCGTTCACGCGGTGCCCGGTCCCGTCGCCTTCGTCGCGGCGGCGGTGACGAGCGGCTTCCCCGTTGCTCGCCTCGCATTCGAGGGATTCCTGCCCCGCGCCGGGTCCGAGAGGCGCGAGCGACTCACCGAGGTCTCCCGTGAGAGGCGCACCGTCGTTCTCTACGAGGCGCCGCACCGTCTGGTCCGCACGCTCGCCGACCTCGCCGAGGCGTGCGGACCCGAGCGGCGGGTGGTCGTGTCGCGCGAGCTGACCAAGATGCACGAGGAGCACTGGCGCGGAGCGCTCGGCGCCGCCGCCGGTGGCGACGGGCCGGGAGCCGATCCCCGGGGCGAGTACGTCATCGTCGTGGAACCGGCACTGCGCGAGGCGGGAGAAGCCGATGATGCGGAGATCCGTCGCGAGCTCGACTCGCGTCTCGCCGCGGGCCTGTCCGTGAAGGGCGCCGTCGACGAGGTCACGGCCGCCCTCGGGGTGCGCCGCAATCGGGTCTATACGATCGCGGTCGGCCCATGAGCAGCTCCACAGCGTCCGCGCCGGCGACGGCCGCGTTCTTCGACCTCGACCGAACGCTCATCGCCGGCTCCTCGGCGTTCGTTTTCGGTCGCGCGGCGCGCGATGCCGGTCTGGTGCGCACGCGCGACTTCCTCGAGGATGCGCTGCGGGCGGTGTGGTTCCGCGTCGCCGGGGCCTCCGACGATGTCGCCGAGTCGGCGCGCAACCGCATGCTGTCGGCGGTGGCGGGGGTGCGACACGAGGACCTGGTCGCTCTGAACGACATGGTCCTCCCCGAACTGCTCGGGCTCATCCGCCCCGAGGCCCGCGCACTGCTCGAGCACCATCGGTCGGCCGGTCGCGAGACCTGGATCGTGTCGGCCTCGCCCATCGAGATCGTCGAGCCCCTCGCCCATGCACTCTCGATGACCGGTGGCATCGGCACCCGTGGTGAGGTGGTGGACGGGGTCTGCACCGGACGCCTCGAGGGCCCCTTCTGCTACGGGACCGGAAAGGCCGAGGCCATCTCGAGACTGGCCTATGAGCGCGGCATCGATCTGACCAACTCGTGGGCCTACTCGGACTCGGCGAGCGACATCCCCATGATGGAGATCGTCGGCAACGCGGTCGCGGTCAATCCCGACCAGCGTCTCGCCGACACCGCCGCCGAACGTGGCTGGCCGGTGGTCGGATTCTCGCGACGCTCGCGCATGCTGGTGCGCAGGTACGGCACCCTCGCGGGGTTCGCGGTCGGCCTGCTCGTGGCGTGGTCACTCGGAGTGCGCAAGGGGCGCCAGAGCTAGCTGGCGGCTCATCGCCACGCACGTTCCCGACGCGTCCCAGAGTTCGCCGTCCTCCTCGCACATCCCGCCCTGCACCACGCGCGTGGTGAAGACGCAGCGAATGGGGCCCGGCACGGGCACCGCGCGCACGTGCACCGTCAGCTCCACCGTGGGCACCCAACCTCGCGGGCCGAAGAGGTTCATGAGGGTGGGCGGAAACGAGTCCGCCGCCAGCAGAAGAGCGAGCGTGTCCACGGGACGCCCGTCCCGGAAGGTGAACCACCCCCGCATGCGCGCCTCGCCCGTGGCCCCGCCGCCCATGAATGCGCGGTCCTCCGGGACGATGCGCATGTCGAGTCGCGACATGAGCCCGAGCGGGGGTGCGCCGGGCGAGGACTCGCGGGGGGCGCACTCCTCGAACGGGGGGAAGTCGGGCGGTGGCACCGTCACATGGCGGTCGCCGGTGGACGCGTCGACGTCGCCGAACACGCCGGTGCAGCGCACCAGATCGCGTCCATCGCGCACGAGTGCCCCCGACACCACGGCGAGGCGGCGCCCATCCTTGACGATGCGGCACTCCGTGCGCGCCGGTCCGGCCGGTGCCGGCGAGAGATAGTGCATCGTCACGGTGACGGGGTCGCGTCGCCCGCATTCGGCGCGCATCGCCGCGGCGACCCGGGCCATCAGGTAGCCGCCGTTGGCGTTCCCCATGATGTCCCAGCGCTCGTGAATCGGGGTGTCCCACGATCCGTCGGCGTTGCGCGATGGCTCCGTCGCGTCGTCGAAGTCGTGGGACATCGTGCCGAGCGTAGGGATGCGACCGGCACGGAAACGAACCGGCACCGCGGCACGGCCGCGACCTAGCCTGTCGAGGTGGGCACGTACTACCTGACGACACCTATCTATTACGTGAACGCCGAGCCCCACCTCGGTCACGCCTACACCACGATCGTCGCCGACGCGCTCGCGCGCTGGCACCGGCTCCTCGGGGACGACGTGCACTTCCTCACCGGCACCGACGAGCACGGCCTCAAGATCCAGCAGGCCGCCGAGCAGGCCGGAACCACCCCCCAGGAGTTCGTCGACCGCATCGCCCCTCTCTTCCAGGCCGCCTGGGAGCGTCTCGACATCTCCCATGACGATTTCATCCGCACCACCGAGGAACGCCACAAGAAGGGCGTGGCGACACTGCTGCAGAAGTGCTGGGAGGCCGGCGACATCGAACTCGACACCTACCGCGGGCTCTATTGCGTGGCGTGCGAGGCCTACTACGTCGAGGACGACCTCGACGGCGGGCTGTGCCCCATCCACAAGCGACCGGTCGAGCAGGTGGAGGAGGAGAACTGGTTCTTCCGCCTGTCGCGCTTCGAGCAGCGCCTCCTCGACTGGTACGAAACCCACCCGGGTGCTGTCGTGCCCGACTTCCGCCTCAACGA
>JAULXU010000246.1:0-5296 GCA_032118285.1 Ilumatobacteraceae bacterium | reverse complement strand
TGCCGCGCCGCGCCGAGAAGCTCGTCGGCCTCGCGCTTCGTCTTCTCGAGGAACTCGCCGCGCTCCTTGAGCATCCACCGGGCCTGCTTGATCTCCTCCGGGATGCGCATGAGCGCGTCCTCGAGCAGTTCGATCATCTCGTCACGGTCGATGCGGGGGGTGCTCGACAACGGCATCGTCGGAGCGGTGGCCACGAGGTCGATGATGCGCCGGAGGATCATCTCCGTCTCCCCGAGACGGGGCTGGACGGGGACCCGCTGGGGATACGACTCGTCCTCGTCGAACTCGTCGTCGTAGTCGTCGTCGTATCTCATCGGTCACTCCGTGTCGGGAACTGGGCGGCCAGGAGGCTCGCCGTGGCGGGCGGGATCATCGACGAGAGATCGCCGCCGTGCTGGGCGATGTCGCGGATGAAACGACTGGAGATGTGGCTCAGGTCGGCGCGACAGGGCACGTACACCGTGGGCACCCCGCCCACGGCGAGGTTGGTGTGGGCCATCTGCTGCTCCACCTCGAAGTCACCGGAGTTGCGCAATCCCTTGATGATCGCCACGGCTCCCGCGGAGCGGGCCGCCTCCACCGCCAACCCGGGGAAAGGTTCCACGCTCACCCGGCCGAGGTGGGCACACGCCGCACGGGCGATGTCCACCCGCAGGGAGGTGCCGAGGACCCCGGTGGGCTTGTCGGGGTTGTGCATGACGGCCACGACCACGGCGTCGAAGAGGCGGAGGGCCTGCTCGACCACGTCGAGGTGGCCCAGGTGGAAGGGATCGAAGCTTCCCGGATAGAGGACGGTTCCCATGCGTGAATCAGGGTACCCGCCGCGTCCCGCGGGGGCGGACGCTCAGTCGCGCCGTTCCAGGAACGTGACGACGGTGCGCCCGTACCGCTTCTGGCGCACGGTCTCCCAGCCCGGCACGTCTCCCGGGGCCCTGTCGGATTCGAGCACGACGAAGGACGTGCGCGCGCCCTCGAGCAGACCGGACCAGTCGGTGAAGCCGTAGGGGGGATCGGCGATCACGAGGTCGAACTCGCCCTTGTCGCCAGTGCGCGAGAGGGCATCTCCCGCCACGACCGTGCAGGAATCGGCGATGCCGAGCGACGCGATGTTCGCCCGGAGTGCGACGAGGGCGGCACGGTCGGTCTCCACGAAGGTGCAGTGGTCTGCGCCCCGTGACAGAGCCTCGATCCCCATCGCACCGCTTCCCGCGCAGAGGTCGAGCACGCGCGCGCCTTCGACCACTCCAAGGCTCCCGAGAGCGTTGAACACGGCCTCGCGGACCTTGTCGGTGGTGGGACGCGTCGTCTCGTTGTCGGGCCCGGAGATCCGTCGCCCCCTGAGAGAACCCGCGACGACCCGCACGCGGGCAGACTAGGGGGATGCGGGGACCTGCCGACACCATCGTGTGCGTGGACTGCGGCGGGACCGCCCATCTCACGACCGCCGCGCGAGAGGACGGTTGGTGGTCGGCGGGCGACATCGTCACCTACAGGTGCTCGGACTGCCGCGACCGCTGGGACCTCGAGCTCTCCCCCGATGACCTCGTCGACGACGACCCCGAGTGACCCGCCGCCGGGAGCCCCCGGAAGACACGCCGTCAGTCGTCGACGGATGCCGCGCTCGCGGGCTTGCCGTCGAGGGGATCGAAGCGCACCCCTGCCACGGCGATGTTGGCGATGCGATTCGGTGCCGCGTTGAGCCAGAAGTTGAAGAACAGCCGGTGCGGATGGCGCACATGGGGACGTCCCCGTTCGACGGCCCTCACCGTGCGCACGGCCAGGCGCCCGGGCGTGGTCTTGGGCAGCAATCCCAGCCCGCGGAAGCGGCGCACCATGCGCGTGAGCGATGCGTTGGCGTCCTCGACGTTGTCCCACATCTGCGTGTCCACCGGACCCGGCGCCACCACCGTGACGTCGACCGGCGAGCGGTGCAGCTCCCGGCGCAGTCCTGCCGCGAAATTGAGGATGCCCGCCTTCGTCGCACCGTAGGGGGCCATGCTCGGGAAGCCAGCCGTTCCCGCGAGCGATGACACGTACACCAGGCTCCCGGCACCCCTCGCGAGCATCCCGGGCAGCACACCGCGGGTGAGCACCATGGGCACCTCGAGGTTCACGCGGGACACCGTGCGGATGGCACGGGGATCCTCCACGGCCACGGGGAGCGTTGTCTCCACGCCGGCGTTGTTCACGAGGACGTCGATGGGTCCGACCTCGCGCTCGATGCGGGCCACGAGACCATCCACGATGGCGTCGTCGGTGAGGTCCGCGGCGATCGCGACGCCACCGATCTCGGCGGCGATGGCGGCGAGAGCGGACTCCGAGCGCGCCACGAGGGTGACGCGGGCACCGCGGGCTGCGAAGCGCCGCGCGAGCGCCTCGCCGATACCCCGTGATGCACCGGTGACGACGACGTGGCGCTGGGCGAGTTCCATCGCCCGACCGTACCCCGAGCGGCGGGGAGGACGATCAATTCTTGAAGAGGAACTCCTCGTCCTCCTTGTTGAAGCACAGGTCGAGTTCGTCGCGGAGTTGGGCAAGATCGTCGAGCATCGGATCGGCGGCGATGATGGCCTGGGCCGCATCGCGGGCCGCCTGGATGAGGCCGAGGTCCCGCTGGAGCGAGGCCAGCACGAGATCGCTGCGACCCTTCTGGTTGACATCCATGATCGTGCCCTCGCCGCGCAGCCGCAGGTCCTCCTCGGCCAGGACGAATCCGTCGGTCGAGGCCACGAGGGCCGCGACGCGCGCCGAGGGCTCGGCGGTGCGGGTGACGAGGTGGCAGGAGGAGGCCGCGGCACCGCGACCCACGCGTCCGCGCAGCTGGTGCAGCTGGGCGATGCCGAATCTGTCGGCGTCGAGGATGACCATCGCAGTCGCGTTCGGCACGTCGACACCGACCTCGATGACCGTGGTGGCCACGAGCACCTTCGCGTCTCCGGCGCGGAACCGGGCCATGGCCGCCTCCTTGTCGGCGGACGACATGCGACCGTGCAGGAGGCCCACCTCGATACCGGTCAGTTCGGTCGCGGCGAGCTCGTCGCGCGTCGCCTCCGCGGACGCAGCGTCCATCTTGTCGCTCTCCTCCACGAGCGGGCACACCACGTAGGCCTGCTCGCCGCGCGCGAGGCGCGCGCGCACCTCGGCCCACATGGCCTCCGTCTCGAGGGCACCGCTCACCCACGAGGTGGCTATGGGCGTGCGGCCGGGGGGAAGTTCGTCGAGGACGCTCACGTCGAGGTCGCCGTACACCGTCATCGCGGCGGTGCGCGGGATGGGCGTGGCGGTCATGACGAGGACGTCGGGGACGCGGCCGTCCCCGGACTCGAGCGCCTTGTCCCGCAGACGGGCGCGCTGCTCGACGCCGAATCGGTGCTGCTCGTCGACCACGACCGCGCCGAGACCCGCGAAGACGACCTTGTCCTGGATCAGTGCGTGGGTTCCCACGACGATGTCCACCTCGCCCGAGGCGAGTCCGGCAAGGACGCGCGCACGCTGCTCACCCGTCACCTTGTTCGTGAGCAGCTCGATGCGCAGCCCCCGCTCACCGAACAGGAGCGAGTCGTCATCGACCCGCAACGAGGAGAGCAGGGCACGGATGCCGATGGCGTGCTGGTCGGCGAGAACCTCGGTCGGCGCCATCAGCGCGGCCTGGTGCCCACCCTGCACCGCCGCGAGCATCGTGGCCACCGCCACCACCGTCTTTCCCGACCCCACGTCGCCCTGGAGCAGTCGGTGCATCGGACGGGGCGAGGCCATGTCGGCGTGGATCTCGGCGATGGTGCGCCGCTGCGCCCCCGTGAGGGGGAAGGGCAGCGCACCGAGAAAGCCGCCCGTGAGGGGGCCCTCCACGAGGTGGGTGAACCCGGCCGACTCCCTCTCCCATTTCGCCTTGCGCCCCACGAGCATGACCTGGACCCTCAGCACCTCGTCGAACGCGAGGCGCTCCCGCGCCCGCGATTTCTCCTCCATCGATGCCGGACGGTGGATGTCTCGCAGCGCCGTCCCGCGGTCGACGAATCCATGGGACGCGATGAGCGCCGGCGGCAGCGGGTCGGCGATGCCGCGCGGCGCGCACTTGTCGAGCGCATCGGCGATCCATCGCGCCATGTCCCATGTGGCGATGCGCGCCTTCTCGCTCTGGGGATACACGGGCACCACCGCGTCGACGGATTCACCGATGGGGTCGAGCGTCGGGTTCGTCATCTGCAGCCGCCCCCTGTACGTCTCGGGACGACCGAACAGGACGAACGTCCCGGCCGTGCCGAGCTGACGCTCGCGCCAGGGCTGGTTGAAGAATGTGATGCCGAGGCTCCCCGTGCCGTCCACGGCCGTGGCCACGACCATCGACCTGCCGTTGCGGGTGCGCATCGCCCTCGGGGACGTCACCTCGACGACGGCCAGGACGTCCTCGCCCTCGCGCATGTCGGAGATTGACGACGAGTTCGATCGGTCGATGTAGCGCCGCGGGTAGGTCTCGAGAAGGTCGAGCACGCTCGAGATGCCGATGCGCGCCAGCGACTGGGCCGTCTTGGGGCCGATTCCCTTGATCCGCTCGAGCCCGATCTCGTCGAGATCGCGGAGCGTCAGGGGCGCGCTACTCAACGCCGAAGAGGTACGGATAGAGGGGCTGACCGCCCGCGTGCACCTCCACGACCACGTCGGGTCTGTGCTCGGCCATCCAGGCCCTGATGAGGTCCGTCCTGTCGGCGGTGGCATCGGCGCCCGTGACGATGGTGAGCAGCTCGCGCGAGGGATCGACGAGGGAATCGAGCAGTGCCGTCGCGGCACCCTCGAGCGAACCCGACACCGAGACGATGCCGTCGCCCTTGGCGAGTCCGATCCAGTCCCCCGCGGTGACGGGACCCGCCTCGCTGTTCGAGTCGCGCACCGCCCGTGTGACCTCACCGGTCGCCACCGCCTCGGCCGCGGAGGCCATGTTGCGCGCGTTCGTCTCGGCGGAGGCCTCGGGGTCGTAACTCACGAGCGCCGCGAGTGCCTCCGGCATCGACTGGGTGGGAACGACGCGCACGTCCTTCGTGGTCAACTCGTCGATCTGACGGGCGACGGCGATGATGTTCTTGTTGTTGGGAAGGATGACGACCTGCCGCGAATTCATGTGCTCGACGGCGGCGAGCAACTCGGCGGTCGAGGGGTTGAGGGTCTGGCCGCCCGACACCACGCCGTGCACCCCGAGCTGTCCGAACAACTCGGCGAGTCCGTCCCCGCTCGCCACCGCCACCACCGCGCACCCCACCGGCGGCAGCGACGTCGTGGAGGTGCGGGACGTCACCGGAAC
>JAULXU010000245.1:0-4412 GCA_032118285.1 Ilumatobacteraceae bacterium | reverse complement strand
CCGGTGCGATTCCCGCTGCATTGCCTCCGTTGCCGCCCGACGTGTCATACCTTGCCGACAATCGCGGATGGGTGCTCCGCTCGTCGACGAGGGCGGACATGGACACGGCACTCGAGTCCATACGTTCGATACCCGGTGCTCCGCCGCGTGTCGTGGTCGACCCGCGCCGCTATTGACGTTCCGCGGGCGGGGAGACCTGCAGGACACGGAATCCACGGGCACTGGCGAGTCGTTCGACGCCCCAACCCTGGGTCTCCATCCAGCGTGCGAGGGAGTCGCTTCCGAGGTGCCGACCGACGACCATTCGAGCCTCGCCCGCGGATTCGAGCCGTGGTATCCACCGGCCGAGAAGGTCGTGGAGGCCGTCCTTCCCGATACGAACGGGAGGATTGGTCCACAGGCGGGCAACGGCGTCGCTGCCCGTGTCCTCCGGCAGGCGCGGTTCGACATTGCGGACGCCGTTGCGATGGGCGTTCTCGGCACACACCTCGAGAGCACGGACATTCACGTCGACGGCCACGACGCGACACTCGGGCCACAGGCGTGCCATGACGAGAGCCAGGACGCCCGATCCGCATCCGAGGTCGACGACCAGGGATCCGTCGGCGGGGGCGCTCACCGGATGACGTCGGATCGAATCCAGGAGGACGGCCGTGCCCCGGTCCAGTCCGCGCGAGGCGAAGATTCCCGCCGCCGATTCCATGTGGAGCGTTCCCCAGATTCCCTCGACCTCGAAGGACTCGCGCACGTCGCGGCCGGCGGGGACGGGCGAGAAATAATGCCGCACATTCGGGTCGTCGTCGCCTCCGCTGTCCACGTCACCTCCGCTCGCTAGCCTGTTCATCATGGCCTACGACGTGCGCACCTATGGCGACCCCGTACTCAACAGCCCCGCCGAGGAGGTCGAGAACATCGACGGCAAGCTTGTGAGACTGACCCAGGCCATGTTGCAGACCATGTACCAGGTACCGGGAATCGGTCTGGCGGCGCCCCAGATCGGGGTCCAGAAGCAGATTTTCGTGTACGACCTCGGCGATGAGCCGGTGACCCTCATCAATCCGCGCATCGTGGAGTCCTCGGGGGAGTGGGTCTATGACGAGGGGTGCCTCTCCATTCCGGGTCTCTACGTGGAGATGGTTCGGCCCAAGCAGGTGCTGCTGGAAGCCGTGGACCTCGACGGCAAGGACGTCAGGATCGAGGCCGACGAACTCCTTGCGCGGCTCTTCCAGCACGAACTCGACCATCTCAACGGCGTGCTCATGTTCGAGCGGATGACACCGGACCAACGGGAAAAGGCCATGGGCGCCTACCGACGCATAGAGGAGACCGGCTTTTCCGGCGAGCCGCGTCACATCGCCCTGTCGTAGCCGGTGAAGAGTCACCGGCCACTCGCGTTTCTCGGGACACCCGAGGTCGCAGCCGTGGTGCTGAGAGGTCTGCTCAGTGCGGGTCGCCGGATCGACCTCGTCGTCACCGCACCCGACAAGCGGCGCGGCAGAGGTGGAGCCCTCGCGCCGACTCCCGTGAAAACCGTTGCCCTGGACGCCCGGCTTCCGGTCTCGCACGATCTCGAGGACGTCGAGCGGGTCACCGGGCCGGACACGCTGGGAATCGTCGTGGCGTACGGTCGACTGATTCCCGGGGACCTGCTCGACCGTGTGCCGATGCTCAATGTGCACTTTTCCCTGCTACCCCGGTGGCGGGGTGCGGCTCCCGTGGAACGGGCGATCCTGGCCGGGGATGAGGAGACGGGCGTGTGCATCATGCGGATGGACGAGGGTCTCGACACGGGCAACGTGTTGGGGGTGAGCCGAACGACCATCGCGGCCGACGACACCACGGCCACGCTGCTCGATCGGCTCTCGCAGATGTCGATTCCTCTGCTGCTCGGGTGTCTCGACTCGCCCGACCTCACGGGCGTTCCCCAGCAGGGTGACTCCACCTACGCCCGCAAGATCTCGCGCGACGAGGGAGACCTCGATTGGTCCGAGTCCTCCGCGCTTCTGGCGCGGCGCATCCGGGCGTTTCGATGTCACACCCATCTTGGGGCCGGGCGAGTCTCCATCCTCGGGGTCGAAGAGGTCGCCGATCAGGCAAAGTTGCCGGCAGATGCCGTGCCGGGGTCCGTCGTGGATGGACCCCTCGTGCGGACCGGTGACGGCTGGCTGCGCCTCCTCGAGGTGAAACCCGAGGGACGGGCCTCGACGACGGGTGCCGACTGGTTCCGCGGTCTCCGCATCGCGTCACCCGTCTTCATTCGGGGGCGTTGAAAATCGCGCAAGCCAGTCGACCGGGCTGTGGCTAGCCTCGCTGTGTGCTGCGACTGGTCCTCCCCAAGGGTTCGCTGGAGAAGGCCACCATGGATCTCTTCGAGGCCGCCGATCTCGGGGTCAGGCGCTCGTCGTCCGTGGATTATCGGGCCACGATCGACGATGCCCGCATCACCGAGGTGCGGATACTCCGGCCCCAAGAGATCCCGGTGTACGTGCAGGAGGGCCTGTTCGACATCGGAATCACGGGACGGGACTGGATCGAGGAGACGAGCAGTGATGTCGTGAGTCTCGGGCAATTGCGCTACTCGAAGGCGACCGATCAGCCCGTGCGAATCGTCGTTGCCGTCGCCGAAGCCTCCCCGGCCACATCGATCGCCGAACTCGGCGACGGAGTTCGGGTGACCAGCGAGTACCCGGAGCTCGCGAGGCGATTCTTCGCGAGTCAAGGTGTGCGCGCCGATGTGCGGCTCAGCTACGGGGCCAGTGAGGCCAAGATTCCCGACATTGCCGACTGCGTCGTCGACATCACGGAAACCGGCCGTGCGCTACGGGCTGCAGGGCTGCGGGTCATCGACACGATCCTCACCTCGCACACCGAACTGGTGGCCCATCGCGCCTCGTTCGATGATCCGGTGAAGCGTCACGCCATGGAGCAGATACTGGTGCTTCTCTCGGGCACCCTGGAGGCGCGCGACAAGGTGCTCGTCAAACTGAATGTGGCCGCCGACCGTCTCGACGCGGTGCTGTCCCTTCTTCCCGCTGCAAAGTCGCCCACCGTGTCGCGACTGGCCTCCGACGACTGGGCGGTCGAGTCGGTGGTCCCGAAGAAGGGAATCAACACTCTGATTCCTGCCCTCATTGACGCCGGGGCGTCGGATCTCCTCGAGATCCCCATCTCCAAGATCGTCCACTGACGTGGAGGAGACGCGGGAGCACAACGGAAAAGTCGTTCTGTTCGACGATGTCCGGGGACTGGGTGTCGTCCGCGAAGCGGACGGCACGGAACATCCGTTCCACTGCACGGAGATCGCTGACGGCTCCCGAGCCATTCCGACGGGCGCCTCTGTGCGGTTCCGGCTGGAATGGCGCGTTCTTCGATTCGAGGCCGTGGACCTGCGGAGGGCCTGAATCAGCGTCCGGAAACCGACGTCCAGGCCAGCCGAATCTGGGCGAGTGCGGCCTCCAGTGTTTCCGTGTGCTCGCCGAGCCGGCGCCCCAGGGTCTCCACGAGGGCTGCAAGCGCATCGAGGGCGAGTCGCGCATCGTCCAGGCGCGCGGGCTCCGACGACAGGTGAATGGCAGCGAGTTCGTAGAGACCCATGGCATGGTTGGCCACGACGATCTCCGCGGGGATGGACCCCAACCTGGCCCGCGCCTCCTGAACGGCCGCGAGGGCGTCCGCCGGGATTCCATCTGTGTCGGGTGTGGGGGCCTCGCTCACGGGGCGCTACCCTAACGTGGTCAACCGAATGAAGCGGGACACCGTCCCCACCCTGCCACCCTTCGGGAGTGTGTCGGGTCATGAAGGAGAGCGACCTGGTCGCTCCGTACCGCTTCGTCTGGAGGACCCACCCCGGTGGAGGAACGACGAAGGAGGGCTGAGCCCATTGCACAGGAGTGAACGGCCATAGCTGCGCCCCAGAACGAGCCAAGGTACAACGAGCGCATCCGCGCACGCGAGGTTCGCCTCATCGGTCCCGATGGCAGCCAGGTGGGCATCCGCTCCACCGCGGACGCCCTGACGTTGGCGCGGGAACTCGACCTCGACCTCGTGGAGGTTGCACCGCTCGCCAGCCCGCCGGTGTGCCGGATCATGGATTACGGCAAGTTCAAGTACGCCGAGCAAAAACGTGCGGCCGAAGCCAAGTCCAAGCAGAAGGTGATCGAGGTCAAGGAAATCAAATTCCGCCCCGGGACCGACGACGGTGACTACAACATCAAGCTGCGCAACATCAGGCGCTTTCTCGATGAAGGTGACAAGTGCAAGATCACGCTGCGTTTTCGTGGCCGTGAGATCACCCATCAGGAACTCGGCCTGGCGCTGCTGGCACGTATTCGTGACGAGTTGGCCGACAGCATCATCGTCGAGCAGTTTCCCAAGCTCGAGGGCCGGCAGATGATCATGATGATCGCGCCGGG
>JAULXU010000244.1:0-2949 GCA_032118285.1 Ilumatobacteraceae bacterium | reverse complement strand
GAGAGCAGGACGGCGCTCCACCGTCGGGCGGTGAGAATCGGCTCGTCGAGCGGGCGCGGCCGGCGGGTCATGACGTCGCGCGACCCGGGGTCGACCCCGAGGGCCATGGCGGGAGGCCCGTCCATGATGATGTTCACCCAGAGGATGGCGATGGCCGCGAAGGGCTTGCGGTTGGCGATGTCGAAGACGGACGCCGCGAGGAACACCACGGCGAACCCGAGCGTCGTGCTGAGCTGGAATCGGACGAACTTGACGATGTTGTCGTAGATGATGCGTCCGCGCTCGACCGCTCCGACGATGGTGGCGAAATTGTCGTCGGTGAGCACCATCGTGGCGGCCTCCTTGGTGACCTCGGTGCCCGTGATGCCCATCGCCACGCCGATGTCGGCCTTCTTGAGGGCGGGGGCATCGTTCACCCCGTCGCCGGTCATGGCCACGATGTTCCCCCGACCCTGCAGACGGGCCACGAGGCGCATCTTGTGCGTGGGGGTGACGCGGGCGAACACCGAGATGCCCTCGATGCGCCGATCGAGTTCCTCGTCCGACATGGCGTCGAGTTCGGCGCCCGTGACCGTCGCACCCGCGAGACCAAGTTCGCGCGCGATGGTGGTGGCCGTGACTGCGTGGTCTCCGGTGATCATCTTGACGTCAATGCCGGCCCAGGCCGCCTGTGTGATGGCGTCACGGGCCTCGGGTCGGGCCGGGTCGATAATGCCCACCAGGGCGACGAGGGTGAGCCCGTCGATGAGTTCCATGGGATCCGTGTCGTGGAGCTCGCCCCACTCCTCGATGCCGAAGTCGCGCTGGGCGAGGGCGAGCACGCGCAGACCCCGTTCGCCGAGTCGTTCATTGTGGGCGAGGAGGTCCGTTCGCATCTCGTCGAGGGGAGCGGCGGCACCGGATTCGTCGATTGCCCGTGACGAGAGTGCGAGGAGAATGTCGGGCGCACCCTTGACCCAGACCCGCACCATCTCGTTCCCCTCGTCGGTGACCATGCGATGGAAAGTGGCCATGTATTTGTGCGCACTGTCGAAGGGCACTTCTGCGACCCGCGGGCGACTGATGCGCAGGTCCTCGATGGAGATCCCGCCCTTCATGGCCAGCACCGCGAGGGCACCCTCCGTCGGGTCGCCGACGAGTTCCCATGTTCCGTCGACACCACGGGACACGATCGCGTCGTTGCACAGCGCCATGCCGGAGAGAGCATTGGCCGTGGCGATCGGATCGTCGCCGCGGGCGGATTCGATGCGGCCCTCGGGTGAATAGCCGTCGCCGGTGACCTCGTGCGGCTGGTTCATGTGGACGAACTCGACGGCGGTCATCTGATTGAGGGTGAGGGTGCCGGTCTTGTCCGAGCAGATGACATTGGTGCACCCGAGAGTCTCGACGCTCGAGAGCCTCTTGATGATGGCGTTGCGCTCGGCCATGCGGGCCACGCCGATGGCGAGCGTCACCGCGGTGACGGCCGGCAGACCCTCGGGGATGGAGGCGACGGCCAGGGCGACCGCGGTGAGGAGAACGGTGGATAGTGAGTCGCCTGAGATCAACCCGATGAGTGCGACGAGGGCCACGATGCCGCCCGCCAGATAGGTGAGGTTGTGGGCGAGACGGTCGAGCTGGCGTTGGAGGGGCGACTTCTCGGTGTCGGTGGAGCGGAGGAGGTCGGCGATGCGCCCGATCTCGGTCGACATGCCCGTCGCCGTCACGAGAATCTCACCCCGCCCGCGGGTGACGGTGGTGTTCATGAAGACCGAGCAGTGCCGGTCACCGAGGGGCACACCGGGGGCATGGGGTGAGGTGTCCTTTGCGACGGGCTGGCTCTCGCCGGTGAGGGCGGCTTCCTCCACCTCGAGGCCCGTCGCCGCGATCACCCGGCCGTCGGCAGGGATACGGTCACCAGCCTCGACGAGCACGACATCGCCGGGCACGATCGCGTCCGTCGGCACGTTGGCGAGCGTGCCGTCACGTCGTACACGGGCCGAGAGGGCCAGCATGCGCCGGAGGGCCGCGAGAGAGGCCTCGGCCCGGTTCTCCTGGACGAAACCGATGACGGCGTTGACCAGCACGACGACGATGACCACTGCGGGAGTCTTGATCTCGCCGGCGACGAGGAAACTGACCGCGGCGGCCCCGATGAGGATCAGAGTCAGGAAGTTCGTGAACTGGGCGGCGAAGCGTCGCCATGCGGGGACGGGAGGCGATTCCTGGATGCGGTTCGGACCGTGCTCGGACAGACGCGAGGCGACCTCAGCCGAGGTCAGACCGGACGGAGACGATGCGAGGATTCCGAGAGCGTCGCCGACTGACAGAGTGCCGGCATCGGCAGACCTGGCCGGGTCGGGGGCAAGGGTGGGGCTCATGGGTTCCTTCGGCTCGTTGTGTGCAACTGCCGAAGGTCTCTCCCAGCCCTGTCGGGCCCCCCGCGCCGGGTTCCGAGGAACCGTATTGACGGCGCGAGGACGGGGGGATACTCCCCTTCGTATGCCGTGAGTATAAGCACCCCTCCTAGCCTTGGCAACGATGACACCAGGCACACCACACCCCAACGTCGTTCGAGTGGTGGAGGCCGCCGGAGCGGCGGGCCTAATCATCGAGACACGTCGATTCCCCGAGGGCACCAAGACCGCGCAGGATGCGGCGAACGCCATCGGCGTTCAGGTGGGCCAGATCGTCAAGAGTCTTGTCTTCGGGGTGGACGGAGAGATCGTCATGGCGTTGGTGTCGGGGGCCAACCAGTTGGATGAAAAGAAGCTGGCGGCGGCGGCGGGGGGGACGAAGTGTTCCCGAGTCGATGCCGATGCAGTGCGTGCTGCCACCGGATTCCCCATCGGAGGCGTGCCTCCCTTTGGTCATGCAACCCAACTGCGCGTGTTCGTCGACCCCGACTTGTTGCAATACGACGAGGTATGGGCTGCAGCGGGAACGTGGAACGACAACTTCGGTGCTGCG
>JAULXU010000243.1:0-2599 GCA_032118285.1 Ilumatobacteraceae bacterium | reverse complement strand
GTCGTCGATGAGCCGCGCCACGTCGCGTCGCGACAACGGGTTGCCCCGGGCGGTGAGAAACATCGCAGTCCCGGAGGCGGGCCCCGCGACATCGTCGCGCACGCGCAACCACCGGGCAAGGGCCTCCATTGCGGGCGGACTGAGCGGCACGACACGCTCCTTCGAACCCTTGCCGAGCACGCGAAGGGTGCCGCGATCCCGTGAGGGACTCGTGAGCACGAGGCCGCTCAGTTCCGAGGCGCGCAGTCCGCTGCCGTAGAGGATCTCGAGCACGGCCCGATCGCGGGCGCGACGCCACTCGGGTGCACCGGGGTCCTCACTCGTCACGAGGTCGACGACGGTGATCTCATCGATCGGTCTGGGCAGCCTCCCCTTGGCGGCCGGCGTGGCGATGCCCACCGTGGGGTCGGCCTCGACGAGACCGCGACGCACGGCCCATCCGTAGTAGCGGCGCACGGCGGCGATGCGCCGGGCGATGGTGCGCGAGCTCGCCCCGTGACCGTGCAGCACCGCCAACCAGGCGCGCACGTCCTCGCGCACGATCGAAGAGGGCGGTGGAACGGGTCCGGGGCCTGCGAGCCATTCGGCGAACAACTCGACGTCGCGGCGATAGGCGGCACGGGTGTTGTCGGACGACGCGGTGAGCGACGCCACGAAGGCCGCGATGCGCCATCCCGGGAGACGGTCGTCGCGCACGGCACAGGGCCCGCCGGCACGGCATGCGGGACACGCCGACGCGTGCACGGGACCGGCCGATCGCGCCGGCGACGTCCACGGGGCGTCCCCGCGACGGCGCGGGCGCACACCGGCCCACCATGTGAAGTAGGAACGCAGCAACGATGCCCGCCGCGCGACCGTCTCGGTGCTCACTCCCCTCGCCTCCAGGTCGGCGAGGTGCCCGGCGACCACGGCCGGGGTCACCGTGTCCGGGCCGGAGGAGCCCGCGTCGAGGAACCATGCAGCGGCGGCCTCGAGGTCGTCACGGGCCGCGCCGCGCGAGGCGTCGGACGTGCGCAGGGTGCGCGACCATCGCTCGAGTTCGAAGTCGGCGAGGGACGGAACATCGATTCCCTCCTGCGCCTGCACCGCCATGCGACAACGGTAATCCCGCGGGTCAGAGGGCCAGCGTCTCCCACCATCCGCCCGAGTGGGCCACCCATCCCTTGGCCTCGAGCCGACCGAGCAGCACTGCGGTGCGCACGACGCCGAACCCGGAGAGCACTGCGATGTCGTCGAAAGTGAGTGCCGGTCCCCGCAACACCTCGAGCAGTGCCGCCTCGGGCTCCGACGGAGGCTCGCGGGGATCGAAGCGCGGGTGGGTGCGTCGGTGGTCCATGCCGAGGGCGACGAGCACGTCATCCACCCCTGTCGCCGGACCGCATCCGTCGCGCAGCAGGTCGTTCGTCCCCTCGCTCGCCCGCATCCCGGGAGGACCCGGCACCGCGAGCACCTGAACGTCGCGCTTCATCGCCTCGCGCACCGTGATCATCGATCCCCCGGTGCGGCGCGACTCGACCACGACGAGCACCTCGCTGAGTGCGGCAAGGATGCGGTTGCGCATCGGGAAGCGGTGGCGCTCGGGGGCGACACCCGGCGGCGACTCGGAGATGACGGCCCCGACCGCGGCCACACGTTCCCAGATGCCGCGATGCTCGGGCGGGTAGACGACGTCGAGTCCGGAGGCAACCACCGCCACGGGAGGGGCACCTGCGGAATCGAGGGCGCCGACGTGGGATTCAACGTCTATGCCCCGTGCCAGTCCGGACACGACGCACACTCCGTCGGCTGCGAGGTCGCGCCCCAATGTGCGCGCGACGTGGCGACCGGCACGAGTGGCGGTGCGCGTGCCGACGATCCCCACTCGGCGCGCGCCGAGCACCGAAGCGTCACCGCGCACGAAGAGCACGGGTGGAGGCGACACGTCGGCGGCCAGGACGTCCGGATAATCCCCGGACCCGAGCCATGTGACGGTCATCGCACCGTCGGCGCAGGCCCGACCCATGGTGTCGGGAAGGTCGACGGGCGCCGAGCGCCACGCGGGCCAGACCTCGTCGGGGAGTCCGGCGACGGGTCGCTCTCCGGCGCGCACGCGCTGCCACATCTCGGTCGGGGATCCGGCCCGCAACAAACGTCGCAGGCGATGGGGGGTCTGGAGGGGAAGTGCGGCGAGCGCGGCGGCATGGGCCGCATCGCTGCCGGTGTTCCGGTGCAAAGGAGTGTGCTGTGGGATCACGACGCTCAGAGACGCTGCAGGACGGGGCCGAACGGGACGCGCATGTGCACCGCCATCTCGACGTGGTCGGTGGAGATGACGCCCGAGTCGCCCTGGAGATCGGCGACGGTGCGCGCGGTGCGACGCACGCGGTGGTACCCGCGTCCCGAGAGTGCGCCCGCCTCCATGCGATCGCGCAACCACGACACCGCGCGTCCCTCGAGCGGGGCGACCTCGTCGAGGAGGTCGGCGGGAATGTCGGCATTGGCGCATCCCTGGCGCGCGATCGCGACGGCCCGCGCAGCCGCCACCCGGGCGGCGACGGTGGCAGTGGACTCGGCTGGTACGGAGCCGAGAAGTTCGTCGGTGCGCGGGCGGGCGAGCCGG
>JAULXU010000242.1:0-15210 GCA_032118285.1 Ilumatobacteraceae bacterium | reverse complement strand
ATTCTCGCGCTTGGGCACCGGCACCCGGATGAGGCCACTGCGGTTGTTGCGCGCCCAGCTCACGTGAACGGGGGCCTCGAAGCCGGGCACGAGCCGCTTGTACGAGTTCACGGTCTGGTTGGTGACGGCGGTGATCTCGGCCGCGTGGCGCAGCAAGCCGGCCATGAACGACTTGGCGACGGGGGAGAGGCGGTGCGGGTCGGACGCGTCGTGGAAGGCGTTCTCGTCTCCCGCGAACAGCGAGAGATGCAGGTGCATGCCCGATCCCTGGAAACGCTCGAAGGGCTTGGGCATGAAGGTCGCGTGCACCCCGTGCATGGCGGCGATCTCGCGCACGATCATGCGGAACGTCATCACCGAATCGGCCATGGTCAGGGCATCGGTGTGACGCAGGTCGATCTCCTGCTGGCTGGGGGCGTCCTCGTGGAACGAATACTCCACCGGGATTCCCATGGTCTCCAGCGTGCGGATGGTCTCCTTGCGCAGCGACGACGACACGTCGGTGGTGGTGAGGTCGAAGAACCCGCCCTCGTCGAGCGGCACCGGGGCCGCTCCGCGCACGGGCGGTTCGAAGTAGAAGTACTCGATGTCGGGCGCGATGAGGAACTCGAATCCCTGGGCACGGGCGGCGTCCAGGTTGCGGCGCAGCACCTGGCGCGGGTCGCCGCCGAACGGAGTGCCGTCGAGGTTGGCGATGTCGCAGAACACCCGGGCCTCGGCGGATTTGGCGTCCACCCACGGCAGCACCTCGAAGGTGGTGGCGTCCGGGATGGCGAGCACGTCGGCCTCCTGGATGCGGGAGTACCCGTCGATGGACGACCCGTCGAAGGTCATGCCGTCGTGCAGTGCGTTCTCCAGTTCGGCCGGCGAGATGGCGAAGCTCTTCAGTGCGCCCACCACGTCGGTGAACCAGAGGCGCACGAGGCGCACCCCTCGCTCCTCCACGGTGCGCAGGACGTAGTCGTGCTGTTGTTCGCGCATGTCGCTCATCTCCCTCAGTCTGCCCCCGAAACGGACGGGGAACGCAGAGACGGGGGGCAGATGCCCCCCGTCCCGCTGGTGTGTGTGTCGAGGGGCCTCAGCGGCCCCGGTCGGACGTCCGGATCAGCCGCAGACCGTCTCGAGGATGAGCCGGGTCACGGTGTACGGGTCGACGTTGGCGTTCGGGCGACGGTCCTCGGCGTAGCCGCGCTTGTCGCGGGCCACCTGCCAGGGAATGCGCACCGACGCACCGCGGTGGGACACGCCGTAGGAGTACTTGTTCCACGGCGCGGTCTCGTGCTTGCCGGTGAGGCGGCTCTGGATGTCGTGTCCGTAGTTCTCCACGTGCTCCATCACCCGGGTGCCGAGCTTCTCGCACGCCGCGATGACGGCGTCGTAGTTCTCGCGCATCGCGCGGGTGGAGAAGTTCGTGTGCGCACCGGCACCGTTCCAGTCGCCCTTCTCGGGCTTGGCGTCGAGCGAGATGACGACGTCGTGGTCCTCGGCGATGCGGTGGAGCAGCCAGCGCGCCACGTACATGTGGTCCGAGACGGAGAGCGCGTTGAGCGGGCCGATCTGGAACTCCCACTGGCCGGGCATCACCTCGGCGTTGGTGCCGGAGATGAGCAGGCCGGCGTCGATGCACGCCTGGGTGTGTTCCTCGACGATCCTGCGACCCACGACGCGACCGGCGCCGACGCCGCAGTAGTACGGACCCTGGGGCTTGGGGTAACCGCCGACGGGGAATCCGAGCGGTGTGCCGTCGAGGCGGAGCATGGTGTACTCCTGCTCGATGCCGTAGATCATCTCGGTGTCCTTGTGGCGCGCCTGTGCCTCGGCACATGCCGCGCGGGTGTTCGAGGGGTGCGGGGAGCCGTCGGTGAGGAGCACCTCGCACATGACGAGGACGTTCTTGCCGCCGCGGATCGGGTCCGGGCAGTGGAAGACCGGCTTGAGCATGCAGTCGGAGTGATCACCCTCGGCCTGGTTGGTGGAGGATCCGTCGAATCCCCACTCGTCCATCGGCATGTCCGAGATGGCGCCGGCGAAGTCGGGGAGGACCTTGGTCTTGGAGCGGAGCAGCGGGGTGGGCTTGGTCCCGTCGATCCAGATGTATTCGGCCTGGATGGGCATGGTGTGTCCTTTTCGTGAGCGTCGTATAGGGGTGATCACGCCGTTGTGAGCGGCTCCATCATGCCCCGACAGCCGTTTCCGAGCCGTATCCCGATTGTGAACGCTGTGTGAAACGGCCACGGGGGCCATCGGTAGCCTCGGATTCGTGAGCCCCGCCGGACCCCGCGCCGAGCACTCCATAGATATGGTCGGCGCGGCCGCGACGGGGCACCTGCGGGTGGCCCTCGCCCAACTCAATCCGACGGTGGGCGACCTCGACGGCAACATCGCCCTCGTCGCCGATGCCTACTCCCGGGCGGTGGCCCACGGGTGCCACGTCCTCCTGGCACCCGAACTGGCGGTCACGGGTTATCCGCCGGAGGATCTCGTCCACAAGCCCCGCTTCGTCGCCCGCAACCGCGAGGCGCTGGAAAGGTTCGCGGCCACGACGGGCAGTTGCGCCGCCGTCGTCGGCTTCGTGCTCGACGAGGGTGGCCGCCTGTTCAATGCGGTCGCCGTGTGCGTGGACGGACGGGTCGCGTCGGTGTACCGCAAACAGCACCTGCCCAACTACGCGGTGTTCGACGAGGAGCGCTACTTCGAGCCCGGGCCGGCGGAGACGGCGGGTGAGGCGGCCGGCATCTGGGTCGTGGCGGGGACGATGGTCGGCATCTCGATCTGTGAGGACATCTGGCACGACGACGGACCGGCGGCTCGCCAGGTGGCTGGCGGGGCCCGTGTCGTGCTCAACGTCAACGGGTCGCCCTTCCACGACGGCAAGCACGCCGAACGCGAGGAGATGCTGGCGAGACGTGCCCGGTCGGCAGGGGTGCCCGTGGTGTACGTCAATCAGGTGGGGGGCCAGGACGAACTGGTCTTCGACGGGACGAGCACCGTCGTCGATGCGTCGGGGGAGGTGCGGTGCCGTCTCGCCTCGTTCGAACCCGACTTCGGTGTCGTCGACATCGCCCCGGACGGCACGGTGTCGTCCTCGCGCATGGAGGAACCGGGCGACGACGACGACAGGGTGCTGGCGGCCCTCGTGACGGGAACGCGCGACTACGTGCGCAAGAACGGATTCACGGACGTGGTCATCGGGCTGTCGGGCGGCATCGACTCCTCGATCGTGGCCGCCGTCGCGGTGCAGGCCCTCGGTGCCGACCGGGTCCATGGCGTGGCGATGCCCTCCAGGTATTCGAGCGAGGGATCACTCGTCGATGCCGCGGCCCTGGCCGCGAACCTCGGCATCGACCACCGTGTCGTCCCCATCGAACCCGCCTTCTCCGCCCTGCTCGGCATGCTCGAGCCCTCCTTCGCCGGTCGGCAGCACGACATCACCGAAGAAAACCTGCAGAGCCGGGTGCGCGGCACCACCTTGATGGCCATGAGCAACAAGTTCGGATGGCTCGTGCTCACGACCGGCAACAAGAGCGAGCTGGCCGTCGGGTACTTCACCATCTACGGGGACTCAGCGGGCGCCTTCTCGGTCATCAAGGACGTGTACAAGACGCGGGTGTTCGCGCTGTGCCGCCGCATCAACGAACGCGCCGGTCGCGAGATCGTCCCGGAGTCGGTGATCGTCAAGCCGCCGTCGGCGGAACTGCGCCACGACCAGCGCGACGACCAGAGCCTTCCGCCCTACGACGTCCTCGACGCGGTCCTGCGGGCCTATGTGGACGAGGACGTGTCGGTTGCCGGCATCGTTGCGTCGGGACACGACGCATCCGTCGTGGAGCGGGTGGCTCGGCTCGTCGACTCGGCGGAGCACAAGCGACGCCAGACGGCTCCCGGCGTGCGCATCTCGGAAAAGGCCTTCGGCAAGGACCGACGGATGCCGATCACCAACGGCTACCGCGAACCACGCGCGTAGAGCCGGACGAGAACCCCCGCCCCGACCGCCAGGACCAGGGCGGCGATCGTCGGCCCGGAACTGCCGGCCCGGTCGAGGAGCAATGTGCCGACGGCGCTGAACACCGCGCGGCCGCTCGTGCCGGCCCCGACCGCGAGACCGAGACCCGCCCCGCTCGCTCCGGGGACCATGTTCGCCGCCAGCGGCAGCACGCTGACGATGGCGAACTCGAATCCGAGCATGAAGACGACGACGGCCGGCACGGCCGACCACGCACTGCCACCGGCGGTGGCCATGAGGCCGGCGGTCGCGGCCATGAGCATCGCGCCGCGCACGATGCTGCGCTCCTTGCCCCAGACGTCCATGTAGCGGGCACTCGTGGAGGAGGCGAGCAACTCGGCCACGCCGATCGCAACGACGACCGCCACGATCGCGCCGCCGCCGAAGCCGAAGTCCTCCTCGAACCACGGACCGAAGGTGATGGCGATGCACTGGCTGGCACCCATGATGAAGAACATCGCCGCCACCACCAGCCAGCCGCGCGCCGGCAGGCGTCCTCCGCCCCGGTGGCCCGGCGGGGCATGGGCCTCGCGGTGGGGCAGTCGCGCGAGGACGACCGCGCCGGACACGGCCATGGCGAGGGCTCCGAGCGCCATGCCGAACCGCCACGACAACAGCGCGGTGACGAGTCCCATCGCCGCGACGCCGATGAACAGACCGAGGGCCCACGACGTCTCGACCACACCGATGACGCGGCCCCGACGCTCGTAGGGCACCTGGTCGTTGATCCACACGATGAGACCGGTGTCAGACACCACCTTGCCGGCATTGAGGACGAACACCGAGGCGCCGAACCACACGACGTGGGTGGAGACCGCCGCCGACAACGTGGCCACGAAGATCATCGACATTCCCGTCGCCATCGCCGCGAGACGGTTCATGGCGTCGATGCGACGACCGATCACCGGGGAGAGGAGCCCGGCGAACTCACCGACCATCAGGGCGATGCCGAGCTCGGCAAGGGACACGTCGAGCCCGCGGGCGATCACCGCCACGAAGGGCGGGGCGAACCGATAGCAGGCGTTCGTGACGAGACGAGCCCACACGAGTGCGTCGAAGTTCGCCCGCACGGGCGCGGCGACGTCGTCGTCGATGAAGCGGACGAACATGGGGCGGATCAGAGTTCCTCGCCGACCGGTCCGTGCTCGAACAGGTCGACGACGTCGCCGATCCCGAGCGATTCGGGCCGGCCGGGCACGAGGCGGAACTCGCACCCCCCGAGATTGGCGATGCGCACGTCCGGCGCCCCGAGGTGACGGCGCATCACGCGCATCACGCCGGCGTGGGCCACGCACAGCACCTCACCGCCCGGAAAGGCGTCGGCAAGGTCGGCGAGGCCCGAGACGACGCGGGCCACGAGGTCCCCGTCCGGTTCGAAGCCGGGAGGGCGACGGTGCTCGGCGATCCAGCCGGGCCATCGGGTCTCGATCTCGTCGTGGGTGAGGCCCTCCCACTCTCCGACGTCGGTCTCGCGGAAGCGGGGATCGGGGTCGAGGAGTCCGATGCCGAGGCCGCCGGCGATGATCGCCGCGGTCGCCCTGGCGCGGCGCAGGTCGCTCGAGATCACGGCATCGAACATGCCGAGGCGCTCCGCCGCGCTCCGGGCCTGCTCGTGCCCGAGGTCGGTGAGGTCGATGTCGGCCTGTCCCTGCCAGCGTCCGGCCGCGTTCCACTCGCTCTGGCCGTGGCGCAGCATGAGGATGCGGGTCGGGGAGGACATCCGGGCAAGGCTAACGGTCATCCGTTGCGGGCCCGGTGGTTGCCTCCGCGCGCTGCCGACGGGGGCGCAATAATCGCGGTGTGAGACGGATGCGGGAGCGCTGAACGATGGCGAGGATAGAAGTGCGCGACGGTGAACTCGTCGTGGAGCAGGGGGCGATCGAGTCGATGTTCTCCATGCGCGGTCGCATCCGGGTGCCGCTCGACGCCGTCGTGCGCATCTACGCCGATCCGACCGTCGCCGAGGAACCCAAGGGGATCAAGGCACCCGGCACGCACCTGCCGCGCCTCTTCGTGGCCGGGACGTTCCACGCGGCGGGCGTCAAGACGTTCTGGAACATCCGTCGCGGTGAGAGGTGCGTGGTGGTGCAGGTTCGCGGCCAGAAGTTCGATCGTTTCGTCATCGAGGTGGACGACCCGGCTGCCGTCGTGGCCGCCGTCGATGCCGGTCGCCGGGATCCGTGAGGGACGTGTCGCAATGGCCCGGTTGAGGATGTTCGCCGCCGCCCGCGAGGCGGCGGGCACGGGCACCGACACCGTGCCCGGTGCCACCGTGGCCGAGGTGCTGCGGGCCGCGGAGGAGCGCTACGGACCCGCCTTCTCCGCGGTTCTCCTGACGAGCAAGGTGTGGTGCAACGGCGAGGAGGTCGCCGGCGCGCATCCGGTGGGCGACAATGATGAGGTGGCGGTGTTGCCACCGGTGTCGGGAGGTGCGTGATGGACGGAACGGACGGGACCCTCGCCGACGTGCGGGCGCGCCGGCTCGCGCTCCAGGCCGAGGAGGACGCGGTGTCCTTCGTGCGCCGCATGGCCCAGGGGCGCATGGACCTCGTGCAGGACGAGCGTCGCCGCCGGGCGGCGGGAGCGGATGCACCCGATCGGTCTCTCGCCGAGAGGCTCGCCGAGGTCTTCGGGCAGGAGCACGGCGGGGGAAGTGCCCGCCCCCCGCGCGAGACGAACGTCCCCGCCGATCATCCGCTCATGGTGCAACTGGACGCGTTGTGCGACGAGCACGGCTTCGCCGGTCTCGAATCGCTGTCGGACAGGGCGCTGTCGGAACTCGACGCCGCGCTCGGCATGTTCGAGAAGGAATGTTCCCGTCAACGACACGAGCTGTTCGAGTCGATTGATGCCCTGACCGCCGAGATCGTGCGGCGGGTGCGCGAGGGTGGTGCGGGTTCCGTCGCCGGGGATGCACCGAAGTGACGCGACCGGGCGAGGCCATCCATGACGTCGGCGCGTTCATCCGCCAGCAACGGGAGGCGGCGAGCAAGAGTGTGCGCGACCTCGCGCGGGCCGCGGGGATGTCGAATCCCTATCTCTCGCAGGTCGAGCGTGGCATCCGTCGACCCTCCGCCGAGATCCTCCAACAGATCGCCCGTGCCCTCGAGATCTCGGCCGAGACGCTGTACGTGAGGGCGGGAATACTCGACGAGCCCCTGCAGCGCCGGACATCGGTGCCCGAGGCGGTGAACTCGGACCCGGCCCTCAGTGCCGAGCAGCGCGCGAGCCTGCTGTCGGTGTACCGCACCTTCCTCGCGGCGACTGCCGAGCCCGTGGACTCAGACGCTCCCTCCGGGGAATGAGGGGGCGGCTGGATAGGTTGGGATGACCATGCGCCGTGTCGCCGTCATCTCGATGCACACGTCCCCTCTCGCCCAGCCCGGCGTGGGCGACGGAGGCGGGATGAACGTGTACGTGCGCGAACTCTCTTCCGCTCTCGCCCATGCGGGCGTGGCCTGCACGACCTACACGCGTGCCTGGCGGGACGACCTGCCGGCCGAGGTCCTCGTCGAGCCGAACCATCGTGTCGTTCACGTCCCGGCCGGCCCGCCAGACCTGCCGAAGGAGCGTCTCATCGAGGTCGTCGACGAGTTCAGCCGAGGGGTCGAGGAGCACATCCGGGCCTCGGGTGGCGTGGACGTCGTGCACGCCAATTACTGGTTGAGCGGCATCGTCGGTCACCGCCTCAAGCACGCCCTCGACGTCCCGTTGGTGTGCACCTTCCACACCCTCTCGCGGGTCAAGGCTGAGGGCGGCGACCCCGAGTCCGCACTTCGCGAAAAGGTGGAGACCGAGGTCATCGGATGCTCCGACGCCATCTGCGTGAGCTGCACCGAGGAGGAGCGCCAGTTCGTTCGTCTGTACGGCACGCCACCGGGCCGCATCGAGGTCGTGGCACCGGGGGTCGAGCATGCGTTCTTCTCGCCCGGAGACCGGGGTGGTGCCCGCGCGGCTCTCGGTCTCGGGGCCGGACCGGTGCTGTTGTTCGTGGGACGAATCCAGCCGCTCAAGGGCCTCGATGTGGCGGTGCGCGCACTTGCGGAACTCGGCCGAGACGACGCCGTGCTGGTGGCGGTCGGGGGAGCGAGCGGAACCGAGGGCGACGTCGAGATGGCACGCATCGAGGCGATCGTCGACGAACTCGGATTGGCCGGCCGGGTTCGTTTCGTGCCGGCCCAGGCGCACCACATTCTGTCCACTTATTACAGGGCAGCCGACGTGGTGCTGGTGCCGAGCCGCTCCGAGAGCTTCGGACTCGTGGCGCTCGAGGCCGCGGCGTGCGGCACCCCGGTCGTGGCCAGTGCCGTGGGCGGATTGCTGACGATCGTCGAGCACGGCCGCACCGGGTACCTCGTGCCGGATCGTCGCCCCGAGGTGTTCGCCCGCCACATCGCCGATCTGCTCGCCGACCCGGAACGGGCCGCCACGATGTCGCGAGCGGCGGCGCTGCGCGCACTGAACTACACGTGGAGCTTCGCCGGTGCGCGCCTGCGGCGGGCGTACGAGGACCTCATCGCGCGCGACCGGGTCGAGTGCACCTGAATCCCGGCCCCCCCGAACCGTCGCCGGTCGCGCCGAACCGGGCGGTCCGTCCGTGAGCGAGCTGTACGGGGAGGACGACCTCGGCCGACTCGAGGCCGACATCGACCGCTGGATCGACCGGTGCCGCCGGGACAACGATTCCATCCTCGCCGTCGACCGGGGCGAGCCGGACGAGCGGCGGTGGTACGTGCGGATGCGCGGCGAGGAGAAGGAGTACATCACGCTGTGGCTCACCCTCGGACAGCGGACGCTGCGCCACGAGACCTACCTCATGCCGGCCCCGGAGGAGAACGAACGAGAGTTGTGGGAGCACCTGCTCCGCCGCAACGACACCCTGGTGGGATGTCATTTCTCGGTCGGGGCGGAGGACGCGGTGTACCTGCGCGGGGATCTCCCGCTCGTGGCGGTGAACGAGGCCGAGATCGACCGACTCGTGGGCACCACGTGGGCGACCGTCGAACGCGTGTTCCCGGTCGCCATTCGCATCGGCTTCGCCAGCCGGTTCACGACCTGACCCACGCCCATCGGTAGTCTGCGCACCATGTCCGCGCATCTCGGAACCCTCGTCGTCGTGGGCGGGGGGAACATGGGCGGAGCACTCGTCGGGGGACTCATCGCCGGTGGATGGGAGCCCGCGCGGATCACCGTGGTCGATCTCGACGAGACGAAGCGCGCCGAGCTCGCCGCGCGTCACGGGGTGGCCACGGCGACGCAGCCCGTGCCCGCCGACGGTGCGGTGGTGGCGGTGAAACCCGGCGATGCGGCCGCCATGTGCACCCGTCTCGGCCAGATCGGCGTGCCGCGCATCCTCTCGATCGCCGCCGGATTGTCCGCCGCCACGCTCCAGGACGCCGCCGGTGGGGGCTCGCGCGTCGTGCGCGCCATGCCCAACACCCCGGCGCTCGTGCGCGAGGGCGTGAGCGCGATGTGCGGGTCCGCGTCCTGCGACGACGACGACCTGGACTGGGCCGAGTCGGTGCTCTCCGCAGTGGGGCAGGTCGTGCGCATCCCCGAGTCGCAGATGGACGCCTTCACGGCCGTGGCCGGCTCGGGGCCCGCCTATGTGTTCCTGCTCGCCGAGGCCCTGATGGCCGCCGGTGTGGCCGAAGGGTTGCCTCCCGCCACGGCCGATGCGATCGTGCGCGGGCTCCTGCGCGGGGCCGGCATTCTCCTGGCCGAATCCGCCGACTCGGCGGCCGTGCTGCGCGAGAGGGTCACCTCACCGAACGGCACCACCGCGGCTGGATTGGCGGTGTTCGAGGAGCGCGGACTGCGTGCAATCGTTCACGAAGTGGTGCGGGCGGCGGCGGCCCGCAGTGCCGAAATGGGGCGCTGACGCGCCCGGCCTGCCGGCGATGATTTTGCGCCGCCCACCCCCGCGGGGTGTATCGTGTGACGCAGGTCACCGAAGACGGTTCACCGTTATTCGGGAGTCGCGCCCCCACAAGGGTTGCGCCGAGAGGGCCGGTGCCGTCGGGGGGTTGGCACCGGCCCTCCTCGCCGTCCGGGGACGAATCGCTCGGGCAGACTGACTCCCCATGCACGATCACGTCGCTCTCCTGTCCGACTACGGCCTCGCCGACGAGTTCGTGGGGGCCATGAAATGCGTGCTCGCCGACCTCGCCCCTCGCGCGCGCGTCACGGACATCACCCATGGCATCGTTCCCTTCGACGTGCGCGCCGGCTCTCTCGCCCTGGCCCGGGCGATCCAGTACGTGCCGCCCGGCATCGTCGTGGCCGTCGTCGACCCGGGTGTCGGATCGACACGACGCGCGATCGCCGTGGAGGTCGTCGAGGGTCGCGGCATCCTCCTCGGGCCCGACAACGGACTTCTGGCGCCGGCCACCGCGATGGTGGGCGGTGCGAACCGCGCATTCGAGTTGACCAACACCTCGCTGCATCTGGAGGCGCCCGGCGCCACCTTCGCCGGTCGCGACGTCTTCTGTCCGGTGGCCGCGTTCCTGTGCAACGGGGGGGAGCTCGAGGAGGTCGGAGTCGAGATCGACCCGGCCGGCGTGATGCCGGGACTCGTCCCCGTGGCCAGCGAGGAGCGCGACGCCTCCCGAGGTGACGGACTGCGGTGCGAGGTGACGTGGGTGGATGCGTACGGCAACTGTCAGCTCAACATCGGTCCCGAGCACGTCTCGGCGATGGGCCCGCATCTCACGCTGGTCATCGGAGACGACATCCGGACGGCGCGCATCGTCGACCATTTCGCCGCCATCGAGGGCATCGGTGTCGGGGCGGTGATCGACTCCTACGGCATGCTCGCCCTGGCACTCGACAGGTCCTCGGCCGCCGCGGCACTCGGCCTCGGACCCGGGGATGCTGTTCTCGTCTTCCCGGGCGCGGGCGGGGGCGAGCCGGCGCCCGTGACCATTCGCGGCATTGGTTAGGGTGCCACCATGCGTCCGGCGACGACCCTCACCATGGCCCTGCTCATCGCCGCCATCATGATTGCCGGCATCGTCAGCATCCTCGGGCTGGGCTGACGTCGATGAACCTCGCCACGCTCATCGACGGACATGCCGACGGGGACGTGGCCATCGTCAGTCGCGGACGCCCCACCACCTACGGGAGCCTTTCGGCCCAGGTGGCTTCCTTGCGCGGGGCGTTGGCGGCCCGGGGTGTGGGTCCGGGCGACACGGTCGCGCTTCTTTGCGGCAACAGTCGCTACTTCGTCGTGTCCTACCTGGCCGCTCTCGGCGTCGGGGCGGCCGTCGCCCCGCTCAACCCGACGAGTCCGGCGCCCGAGATCGACAAGGAGCTCCTCGGCGTCGCGCCGAAGATGGCGGTGGTCGAGCCGTCGGCACATGCGGTGTGGCGACAACTTCCCGAGACGACCAGGTCGTCGGTGTCGCTCGTCGTGTCGACGGAGGGCCACGACCTCCCCGGCGCCCTGTCCATCGAGGACCTCCTCGTCCATGCCCCGGTCCCCGTCGTCGATGTCGATCCCTCCCACCATGCGGTCTACATGTTCACGAGCGGCACGGCCGGTGCGCCGCGGGCCGCCGTCCTCACCCACGGGAACCTGCTGGCCAACATCCAGCAGTCGCGCGTGGCCAACCGCATCGAGAAGGGCGACGTCGTCTTCGGCGTGCTGCCCCTGTTCCACATCTTCGGTCTCAATGTCATGCTCGCCGCCGCGCTCTACGGCGGTGCAACGGTGGTGCTGGTGCAACGCTTCGATCCGCTGTCGGCTGCCGAGACCTTCGAGGAGCGGGCGGTGACGGTCATCCCCGGTGCGCCGAGCATGTGGGCCGCGTTCGCCCAGATGGACTCGCTTCCCGTCGACACCTTCTCGCGGGTGCGCCTCGCGCTCTCGGGTGCGGCCAAGTTGCCCGAGCAGGTGACCCACGCCCTGCACACGCGCTTCGGGCTCAAGGTGTGGGAGGGCTACGGGCTCACCGAGGCCTCACCGGTGGTGACCACCTCGCTCGGGGGACGCTGGATCCCGGGGTCGATCGGTCGACCGGTGCCCGGGTTGGAGTTGCGCGTGGTGGACGAGAACGACGAGGACGTCCTGGCCGGTGATGCCGGCGAGATCCTCGTGCGCGGCACCAACGTCTTCGTGGGTTACCTCGGAGACCCCGAGGCGACCGCGCGCGTGCTCACCCGCGACGGCTGGCTGCGCACGGGAGACATCGCCACGATCGACGACGACGGCCATCTCTTCATGGTCGATCGGGCCAAGGACCTCATCATCGTCTCGGGGTTCAACGTGTACCCGGGCGAGGTGGAGGATGCTCTGTCCTTCCATCCCGACATCGAGGCCGCCGCCGTGGTCGGGACCCCGCACCCGCACACCGGCGAGACCGTCCGGGCATACGTCGTGACGCGGCCCGGGGCGCACCTCGACGAGGACTCGGTGGTCGACCACTGCCGGGCACGACTCGCCCGTTACAAGTGCCCCACCAAGGTTCTGTTCGTGGACGAACTGCCGCGCACCGCCACCGGCAAGGTGCGCCGTCACGCCCTCTCCTGAGGGCCGGTCCGATCAGCGCCGCGAGACCGACCCGCTCGCCACGAGGAACCCCGCGAACAGCACGACGATCCCCGTGAGCAGGGTGACGGCAAAGGCGGTGTCCTCGCCGAGTCGCCCCGCCAGTGAGCCGCTCGCCGACAGCACCGCCGCTCCTGCGGCCACGAGGATGTTCCCCGCCGCCAGTCGCTTGGCGTTCACCACACTGCGCACGGCCGCCTCGGTGACGGCCGGGATCCGTCCCCTCAGGACGCGCCATGCCGACCATGCGGCACCGGCGAAGATCACGACGGCGGGAAGGGCCGAGCCGACAGCCGCGAGCACGCGGGGGAGGACGCCGAACACGTCGCTGCCCTTGGGAAGCGAGTCGGGGGCGATGCCCGCGCGCATCGGTACGACGGCGATCACTCCGGTGGCGAATCCGCTGAACACGAGAAGTGCACGACCCGTGATGGCGCCGACGCGCGGACCGGCGAGCAGGTGAACGGTGCCGAGGGCCAGCCAGGGAACGTTGAGCACGGCCCCGAGCAGGAAGAACCACCGGAACGAGGACGAACTCCATCCGCGCGCCTCGGCCCACCACAACGACATGGCCGCAAGGGCGAAGAGCGCCATGGCGACGGACCAGGCTCCTTCGTGGGGGCGCCGACGTCGCAACCATCTGTCGAGCGTCGACAGGCCGAAGGCCACCGCCACGATCGCCGCCGCCGCGGCCAGGGCAGTGTTCAACGTCACGCCGAGAGAGGCTACGGGCGGGTCCGACGGCTCACCGAACGGACGCGGAAGCCAATAGCGTTGGCGCCGTGACGGACTCCCCCCGCCGCCGCATTCCCGAGGCAGCCCTCGGACGTCTGCCGGTGTACCTGCGCATCCTCACGGACCTGTCCGCGTCCGGTGTCGGTCAGGTGTCCTCCGAGCAGCTCGCCGAACTGGCCGCGGTGAACGCGGCAAAGGTTCGCAAGGACCTCTCGTACCTGGGCACCTACGGCACCCGCGGTGTGGGGTACGAGGTGCAGTACCTCGTGTACCAGATCCAGCGCGAACTCGGTCTCAACCAGACCTGGCCCGTCGTGATCATCGGTGCCGGCAACCTCGGTCAGGCACTGGCCAACTACAGCGCCATCTCCGACCGCGGGTTCCACGTGGTCGGCATCGTGGACAACGACGACGCGAAGATCGGCATGATCGTCGGCGGAGTGCGCGTGCGCCACGTCGACGAGCTCTCGCGGATCACGCGCGAGCACAAGGTGCGCATCGGCATCGTCGCCACCCCGGCGCAGCACGCGCAGGCGGCCGCCGACACGCTCGTGGACGCGGGAATCGGATCCGTCCTCAACTTCGCGCCCACGGTCATCGCGGTGCCCAAGGGGGTCAACGTCCGCAAGGTCGACCTGGCGCTCGAGTTGCAGATACTCAGCTACTACGAGCAGTGCCGCAACAACGGGCTCCGCTCGGTTCCCGCCGGTGGGGACGCCTCCTCGGCCACGGCGTAGGATTTCCCCGTGTCCATCATCGTCGTCGGGGTCAACCACCGCTCGACCCCGGTGGAGACCCTCGAGAAGGTGATGATCCCCTCCGAGAGACTGGAAAGGTCGCTCGAGGTGCTCTCGGGTCTCGATGACATCCGCGAGGTCGTGGTGCTCTCGACCTGCAACCGCACCGAGGTCTACGCGGTGGTGGAGCGATTCCACGTGGCCCACGACGAGATCCGCAGGCACCTTTCGTGCTCGAGCGGGGTGCCGGCGGCCGAGCTCGAGCCGCACGTGTACTTCCGTCACGACGAAGCGGTCATCTCCCATCTCTTCGGGGTGGCCGCCGGGCTCGACTCCGCCGTGCTCGGCGAGACCGAGATCGTGGGCCAGGTGCGCGACGCGTGGGATTCGGCGATGCGCCACGGCACCGCCCGCAGCACCCTTAACCTCCTCTTCCGTCACGCGCTCGAGACGGGCAAACGGGCGCGCACCGAGACGGCCATCAGCCGCTCGACGGCGTCCATGTCGCATGCCGCGGTCGAGATGGCCCGCGAGATCCTCGGCTCGCTCGAGGGCCGGACCGTCCTCGTCGTCGGGGCGGGCGAGATGGGTGAGGGAGTGGCCACCGCGCTCGCCCGTGCCGGGGCATCGAACGTCACCGTCGTGAACAGGACCGAATCCCGTGGCGCCGCTCTGGCCGAACGCGTCGGTGCCCGCGTGGCCGGTTTCGATTCCCTCAGCGGCGAGATCGCCGTCGCCGACGTGGTGGTGGCCTGCACCGGTTCGGGGGACGTTGTCATCACCCGCGAGATGGTGGAGCAGGCCCGAGAGGGTTCGACCGCACCCCTGCTCATCGTGGACATCGCCCTGCCCCGCGACGTCGAGCACGCCGTCGGGGGCATCGAGGGTGTGCGTCTGCGCGACCTCGACGACCTCAACTCCTGGGCGGCCCGCGGCATCGAGAAGCGCCACGCCGAGGTGGGTCAGGTGCGCGCGATCGTCGCCGACGAGGTGACCGCATTCCTCGACGACCAGGCGCAGCGCCAGGCGGCGCCGCTCGTGGCCCAGCTGCGCGAACACTTCGAGTCCGTGCGCGCGGCCGAGATCGCCCGTCATGCCGGCCGGCTCGCCGCTCTGGACGAGTCCCATCGCGAGGTGGTGGACGCCGTCACGCGCGCCATCGTGGCCAAGCTCCTGCATTCGCCGTC